>QMNL01000217.1 GCA_003647755.1 Candidatus Coatesiibacteriota bacterium | reverse complement strand
GTCCGAAGGTGCCCGACGTCATCTTCCCAGGGACGACCTTCTGCAGAACAATATGGCCGTCTGTGTTGGTGTACTTCACGTCGGGCCGATACGGACATTGGTCCCATGGATACATGGGGCTCGTCCCCGGAGGGGAGTACGGGGCACTTCTATCTGTAAAAGTCAATAACGAGGAGTGCCAAGAGAAGCTCACGGTGCGCATCGTGCAACACGGAACTCCGCGGAGCAAAGAAAAGACACCTATGATCCTTCCTTGAGGCGGTATCGAGCAAGGAACGTCAAAACTCCAGAGGGCGGCTGGGCCGAAGCTGAAGCCGCTAGGAATATAAATGTTCGGTATCCACGCCTCGATACTGCTCGACCAGCCGGCCGGACCGAGCGCGTATATCACCCCGTTCTGGGTTAGCAGGCCGACGTAGGCATCGACCGAGACGCCCGCACCGGGGTTGTCTGCGGACAGGCTCACCTCGATCGCGTCGCCGGACTGATAAGTGTCAGCGTCGGTGTAGATAGTTACCGTTGGCTGAGCCAGAGCCGCCACAGACAGCACCATAGAAACCGTGAGAATCATGCATGTTAAAATAACCGCTCTCATGTTTCCCTCCTCCTTGTGAGTTAATGTTTATGCGCTCCGCCCCATAGGTGAAACACAGGAATGGTCCATAAATCAACCGAAACGACAATAACATACTACCGCGGAGTTTTTAAGCCCTTGCTGGGTGTGTAGGCCTACATTGTGCACGCTGTGAATAAAGGTGGCAGCCGGCTTTCTTGCGCCGTCGCTTGATGAATTGTCCCAATAGGTTGGCGGTTGCGACGTGGCAGTGAGCTCTTATTACATTCAGGGCTGGGTGCCCACCAAGACAGGAGCTCACATGTAAATGCGTCCATCGGACGGACCCTTTTGTCAAAGGCTCTGTTTGAGAACGCGTCGTGCGGTGAGCGCAGCCTTCAGCGTGGCCAAAAGCTCGATGCGGGACATCAGAACGGACACGAATGCGAGTCGGGGGGATCTCTCCTGAATGAGGTCGGTGCGAAGGTTGCGGAGAACAACCTTGACGATTGTCTTGACATAGAAGAGAAAAGCAGCGCCTCGGACCTTGCGCATGGCGATGTAGCCCCAGTAATACCACCGGAACATCATCTTGCAGAGGCTTGGGATGTTGTCAGTTCGCTGGTGGTGCACGATCGCCCTCGGGTTGTAGTCCAGCCGCTTGCCCATCGATCCGAGGCGGAAGCCCATTTCGGTATCCTCGCCGTTGGTCCGGAAGCGCTCATCGAACCCGCCCGCCTCGACCAGAACTGCCCTACGATACGAGCTGCACACGCCCCAGAGGAACGCTACATTGGACCTGTATTGGCCCCCGTAGCTCTGAGAGGCGTGGAGCCTACGCCACCTGTCCGCAATCGAGCTGCCCCCGGCCTCGATCGCGCGGCCCCCGACGCCCGCGACGCCTGCCTCGTAGGCATTTTCAAGCTCTTGAATGAGGTTGGCATCGGCGGTTGCGTCCGCATCGATGAACACGATGACCTCGCCTGAGGCGTTGTTTATGAGAACGTTCCGGGCGTGCGCGACGCCCCCATTCTGCTCAAGCGTGATGACCTTCACATCTTGGCGTAACGATAGAATCTCGGCCGTCCGGTCGGTCGAGCCATCGTCAACAACGATGATCTCCTCCGGCGGCCGGGACTGTGCGGCCAGCGAATCGAGGCAGCTTTTGATGAACCGCTCCGCGTTGTAGCAGGGGATAGCAGCCGTTATTCGCACATCAAGCTAGGGCTACGCCCGTTACGAGCTTCGCGGCAGATATCCCGGCGATCGCGCCGTCAGCGACCGCCGTGCAGACTTGCCTGAGTTGCGAGGTCCTGACGTCACCCGCAGCGAAGATGCCCTCGACAGAGGTGGACATATCATCCTTAGCGATAATGAACCCCGCATCATCCATCTCCAAGAGGCCCTTAACGAACTCCGTGTTCGGCGTTATCCCAACAGAGACGAACACCGCGCTCACCGGAATCTCCCGAACGCTGCCATCCTTACGACTTCTCACCTGAATCGCCTCGACCTGGTCTTCACCCACGATCTTATCGACCGTGTGGCTGAAAACTCGCTCAACGTTCTTCAGCCTGGCCAGCTCATCCGACGTCTCCCCGGCGAGTCTCAACTGATCGCGTCTATGGATGTGATAGATCTTCCTGACTATGTTAGAAAGATAGATGACATCCTCCACAGCGGTTGTGCCACCCCCAACGACTGCCACGTCCTGGTTCCTAAAGAAGTTCCCATCGCAGACCGCACATGTAGAGACTCCTTTGCCAAAGAGCCTCCCCTCGCCCGGCACTCCCAACAGCTTTGGGCGAGCTCCAGTGGCAACAATCACTGCCCGGCACTGGTAGGAAGACCCACCTGTAGTCTCCACTGTCAAGAGCGGCCCAGGCACTATCTTGCTCGCATTGTCCGAAGTAACCTCAACACCACATGAAGCCACGTGGTCTTTGAACTTCGCAACGAGCTCGAAGGTGGATGTGCCGACAGGGAACCCGAGATAGTTATCGATCCGATGTGTTGTCGCTATCTGGCCGCCGGGGATTATCCTCTCCAGCAACACAACGTTCACTCCCGACCTTTCGCCATAGACAGCGGCCGACATCCCGGCGGGACCTGCTCCAATAACCACGACAGTATTCTCAGGATTAAAACCTTCCACCATGAACCTACCTCCAACATAGCTTATACTCTAGAATTGTTCGCCAGTGTAGTGCCCGGAGCGGACGGCAGACGAAGGCGTATAACCAGCCAGAAAATCTGCAGAATCAACCAAACGTCTCCGCATCCAATTGTTGCGCTAAACGGGTTGGCAAAACATCCGTCTCGAGGCAGACTACCAATGCCACGACAATCATGCGAATTGTTTACAGGTTTGACCTTCCAGTCAAGATTTTTCGTTTTAGCATTTTGCTGGCTTTTTAAGGGCGTCGTTGGCGTATAAGGTGAGCCTAACTAATTGAGGTAACGATGTTGGCGAACAATAGGAAAATTGTCGTGATTGGAGCGCAAACAGCCGGACTTGGCGCAGCGGCCTCGGCTAGGAAAATAGACAGGCGGGCGAGTGTTAGTGTCCTTGAGCAGTCAATATACACCTCGAGCTCGCCCTGCGGGCTGCCATACTTCATCGGTGGCGAGATCCAGGACATCAGGGACCTTACGTTCGCAGAGCCAAAGGTTATCAGAGACAAGATGGGCATTGACCTACGGCTCAGGCACAAGGTTACCTCGATCGACCCTGGGAGGAAATCGCTTGTCTGCATGGACCTCGATGCTGACAGGGAATATGAGCTTGGCTATGACAAGCTGGTCTTGGCGACAGGCGCCTCGCCAAAGCTTCCCCCGGTTGAGGGAGTCCAGGCGGAGGGCGTTTTTACGCTCAGGAACATTGGGAACGCCACAAGGATCAAAGAGTATATCCAGCGGCGCTCCCCAAGCCGCGCGGTCGTCGTCGGAGCGGGCTACATCGGCATCGAGATGGCCGAGGCGCTGGTTCGGCTCGGGCTTCGGGTGGTGATGGTGGAGATGCTGCAAACCATCCTTGTCAGCCTGGACTCGGATATGGCGGCGGTGGTTCAGCACCACCTGGAGGAAAACGGCGTGGAGATATTGACCGGCTCCCCGCTGGAGAAGATCACGTGCGATGCTGGTGGGCAGGTCAATGGCGTGCTGGCTGGAGGGCAGTCGATCGAGGCCGGCGTTGTCATTCTCGCGCTGGGCGTTTCGCCAAACGTGAAACTGGCAAGATCGGCAGGCATTGAGACGGGTGAGTTCGGCGCCGTGGTCGTGGATGAGCACCAGCGAACATCTGCCCCAGACGTCTTTGCGGCCGGTGATTGCTGTCTTGCCAGGAACATCGTGACGGGCGTAGAGACCTACGCACCGCTCGCCACCGTGGCGGAGAAGCAGGGGAAGGTGGCGGGTGAGAACGCCGCTGGCGCCGATTCGCGATTTGCGGGCATTCTTGGAACCAGCATCTCCGGGGCGTTCGGGCTGGTTTTCGGCTCGACCGGGCTCACGTTGGAGGCGGCGAAAGATCGCGGGCTTAAGGCCGCAGGCCAGGCATTCATGGGCCATTCTCACGCCAGCTATTACCCCGGTGCCAAGCCTTTGAGATTGAAGGTGGTTTTCGACCCGGCCACCGGCAGGCTCCTCGGTGCCCAGGCGGTCGGCCAGGAGGGTGTCGTGGCGAGACTGGACGCGTTCGTCGCGGCCATCCACGGAGGACTGTCCGTGAAGGACCTGGCGCAGCTGGACCTGCCATACTCGCCTCCATTTGGCTCCAGTTGGGATGCCGTTCACGTCGTCGCGATGATGGCTCAACGGCGAGTGAGATGAGAACCCAGCTGAGAAACCCGGGTCTGCTGCATCATGGAACTTATATGGTATCTAAACTATTGACAAGTTGGCCAAAACATCCCACTAGAGAGACATGGCTAGGTTAAAAGTAGGGATTGTCGGCTGCGGACGCGTGGGCTCGCTTCTCGCGAGAGACCCT
>QMNL01000216.1 GCA_003647755.1 Candidatus Coatesiibacteriota bacterium | reverse complement strand
TGAATAGCAGGAACCTAGGCAAGAGTTTGGAGAGGGAGTCAGGACAGGATGATTTGAATGACGCGCTGAAACTACAGGCAACGGTGCAATCGGCGAACATTGAGAAGGAATACAAAGACCTTGCGGATCATTTCTTTCGGGATTTGGGAGGGTCGCATCTTTTCCAGTTCCAACCATCATTCCTCAACGATAGCGTTAAGAGAGAAGAGACTTGGTCCGATCCGGAACGGTTGAGGATAGCTTCACAGATAGGCTCCAAGGGCGAGAACCTGCAGACAATCCTGCATCTTGTTAAGCAGCGAGAGGAAAGGACCTACAATGGGTTTGTGGCTTCTTTGAGGAGATTCGAGCCCAGTTTTCATGGCTTGGCCTACGATGAGGAACGCCGGCAAGCGGTTTGGTTATTTGATCTGGGTCATGTGCCTCCGCGCACAGAAGAGTTTCCCCCACAGGCGGTTTCAGACGGGCTTCTGAGGGCAGCCGCGATCGCTCTGCTTTCTTCGATGAGAAGGCCTCCTGCTCTTCTTATGATTGAGGAGATCGAGAACGGCATCAGCCAAAGGAACCTGGGGCGTTTTTGGAGCTGGCTACAGCAGGCTGCCGGCTTACCGGATTCCACGGATAGAGGATATAACACTCAGTTTCTGCTGACCTCCCACAGCCCATCGATACTGCTTGAGATTTCTAAGCACCTGGATGACGTGTTCTACATGCGTCTCGAAAGACGAGGCTACAAGAGCGTAGTGAGGAACCTGAACTCGGCTCTGCTCGGATTTGTTGACTTGGGAACTGTTGAGGGAGAGGTTGAGAAAAGAGATGGCAAGGACGTCGTGATCCTATCACCTCAGGACCTCATGAACCTCTGGTATAGCGGGATTATAGGCGGTGAGCCAGCCAACGAACACAGGGGATGAAACCCGCTATCTGGGCATTGTAGCTGACGGCCCAACGGACCAGGAGATCATGGCGAGGTTTCTGAAGACCCTTGTTGAGCCCACCGGGCCCTGCGAGGAGAGGATAATCGGCAAGAACTTGAGCATCCTGATGAAGCAGTTCAGAGACAAAGCATCAAGGGCTGGGCAATACGGATTGTTTGACAAACCGGCAGTGAAGCTGAGAAAAGGAGTTGTAAGTCTCATCCATAGCGCCGTTGGAGAATTTAGAGATGCGATTTCAAGGGACTTATATCATTCTGATGTGCTTGTCCTGAGTACTGATGCTGAATGGCCTGTCAAGACTGAGGAATGGCATGAAGTCGAGCGAATCGTGGTCATCTACCGGATCCTCGATGGGGCAATAGCTGAGTTCTACAATGCTCCCCACAATCGTGGCAACTGGGAATACTTGCCGCTGATCGTTCCTTTGGTTCTATTCCCTAGCACTGACGTGCTCATCGCTGCCGCCAAAAGAGTGAGCTTTGAATTCCGTGGCATGAAGGCTACCGATCTCAAGCAGAAGCTTTATGGTTGCTCTGACCTGAATCAACTAAGGGCGGATGGTCTCAAGAGGATGGCCCTGGATTATCTCACTCAAGATGCTTGCACGCAAATATACTCGAGCGTTCCCGAGTCGCGAACGCTTCTTCGCACGCTGACCTGGTGCCAATACTGCGAGTTCTTCGGATACGGAAGTGACGGTTAATGTGGTAAATTGCCATAACCACATAGTCACCGCGCCCGCCGAGGTCAAAGAACAATTCCCCGACGTCAATAAGGAACAGACTGTGGTTTCTCACACAGACGCGAGCGTTCGCTTGCAAGCCACTTCTAAGAGAAACACTCGAGCCGGAATATTGCCCCCCGCCTGAATAAATACGTCGGCTGCATGTTAGCCGTGGCAATCGGCGACGCTCTTGGTGCTCCAGTTGAGTTCTTGCGCCTGCACGAAGAAGACAATCTGCGCACCGCTTGATGATTGGGGCTTAAGCCGACTCGCTTGCTCAATGCCGGCGCCTATTGTGCAGACCAACCCGGCCACGAAGCGGTTGAACCTAATTGGGCCGAGACCTATTCTACATCAGTAATGCCGCGACTAATAATCTTTCCAGGACCGCTCGGTTCTGGCAAGAGAGAGAAATTCTGGTCAGAGTTGAAACGCCATCTCAAGCGTGATAGCGCCGATTCTCTGCTTTACCTCGTTCCGTGCCTCTCCTACGCCAGGCAGGTAGAGAGGGCGATGCTGGAGGATTCGCCCGGCTTCCTTTCTTGGCCACTTACAACGTTTGGCCGTCTCTTCAGGGACCTGTTTGCCGCGATGTTGGACCCGCGGCGTCTTGTCGGTGATGCCGTGCTTGAATCGCTGATCATGGGGCTTCTCGAGAAAGCCAGGAATGAGGGAGCGCTCACCTCCCTCGGGGAATCTGCCACAACTCGCGGTATGTGCGCTGCGCTGGCAAGACTGTTCAATACGTTTGAGAGGCATTCACTCATGGACGCGACGGAAATCCGGGCGAAGATCAGCGAAGAGAGCGTCATGGAATGGAGAAATCTGGACGACGCTCTGCTGCTATACAGTCGGTACCAGGAGGCGATGCAGAGGAATGGAATGATAAGTCCGGCCCACGCCGGGGTCCTAGTCTGCGACGGCCTCCGGGCAGGGCACGCGGGTCTTATGAGAAGGCTGAGCGTGGTGAAGCTTATGATCATTGATGGGTTCTTCAGTTTCTCGCCGCTGGAAGAAGAACTGGTCGTGAGCCTCATCAAGGTGTTGCCCGAGACGTGGGTGGGTCTCGACATTGACGCACGTGGGTCAGACGAGGTCTTTGAGCTGCCTCGGCGGACTATCGCCAAGCTACAATCGCTCTCCGGGCAGGTGGATGTCAGCATTGAACCGCTCTTAAAATATAAAACCAAGAACGCAGCAAGGCACGCCATCGCTAACAGTCTCTATGCAGATCGACCGAGCGAGGACAGATCAGAAGCCACACGGCAGCTCGAGACCGGGTGGGGGCGCCCAGCCGGAGTCATGATCATCGAGGCGCACAACCCAAGAGACGAGCTTCGGGGAATGGCCAGAGCCATCAAGCGGCTGCTGGTTGACAAGGAATGCGAGCCAGAGCGTATTGTGGTTACCTTCCCACTGATGAGCGAGCGAGAGCATGACATCCGGACAGTCTTTGGAGACTATGGCATCCCCGTGGCGGGCCCGGAGAGGTTTAACGTGTCCCACGCAGCGAGTGTGAGGGCTGTTCTATCCGTGCTTGAAATGGTTGAACAGGGGTTTCGGCGCGACGATGTGCTCGACTTCCTAAGAAATCCCCATCTGTGGCCTGAGGGGCTCTTGAAGCGAGCTGATGACAAGCGGCCACCCAAGATCGATATAGAATACATCGACGCCCGCACAAAAAAGGCGAAGATACAGGGCGGCGGCCGGGCTCGCCTGGATAGCTACCGTGTGGGGTTCGCTGCACTGCGGCGTCAGATTGAGCGGTCAGGCAATAGTGAGGGTGCCACTGAGGGGAGCGCGAAGAGACTGGAGAGGTTTGATCGGCAAACTGGGGCTTTGGTCCAGGCTCTCGAGGCCCTGGACCTGAGATTCGGGAGGCACTGCACACCTGAAGCCTTCAGAGATGCTTGCCTTAATCTGATTTCGGAGCTGCGGGTCTTTGACCAAACGGTCATTGCGTTTCACAAGGCAGGAGATACCGGTGCGCTTCAGGCTGAACTGAAAGCCCTTTCGCGGCTTGTGAACGCGGTCAAAGATGTGTGTTTAGGGCTTTCGGCAGCAGGGATGTCGGAGACTTCGCCTCGGCTGCTTTATTCCAGCGTAATCATGGCATTAAAACACGCTTACATCTCGACCTCACGGGAGGCAAGGGGCGTGCGGCTCTTACCGATCAAGGAGGCTTGGCTCGCCGATTGCGACTATCTCTTCTGCGGCGGTCTGACCGAGACTGGCTTCCCTGGGCCGAGCAGGGTGGACGTTTTTCTGCCCAGACAGGCAAGGGTCCGGCTTGAGCTGCCCGCAATTGACGAGAATGTTGCCGAGAGCAAGTTTCTCGCGCACGCTTTACTTGTCAGTGCGTCGAAGGGCGTTTGGTTTTCATACCCTCGCAGCGTTGATGATAAGCCTCTCGCCCCGGCAATGGCCATTCTGGAGATAGAAGATGCAGCCGATATTGCGCCCCAGGCCTGGCAGGACCTCAAGTCCCCGAAAGGTCTTCCCTACGCCCCAACAGAGCTACAGGCCGCCCTCGGCGCTTTGGCTCGCGGCAATCCGTCACAGCATCCAAAGGATCTCTTGCATGAGGCGCTGGCCGCATTTGGCCAGGACTCTTCCGACCCGTCCGGGGCATACGCGACCCCGCGCGGGATCATCAGGCGGGTTCGGTCGGCGCTTCTTCAGGTTGCAGATAACCTGGACTCAAACGGTGCAATCTCCGAAGAGTGGAGAGACCATGTTCGCGAGCTTTTTACAGACGCGAAGTTATCCCAAGCGCATGGCCAGCCGGTGTTCCATTTCTCCTGCTCTGCTCTCGAGGATTATCTGACGTGCCCATTCAAGTTCTTTGCCAAGCGAGTTCTGAAGCTGAAACCGGAAGAGGAATTCG
>QMNL01000215.1 GCA_003647755.1 Candidatus Coatesiibacteriota bacterium | reverse complement strand
GTCGATTCGATGCTTGAGGATTATGCGATGCAGCGTTTCGATCGTGTCTATCAGCGGCTTTCGGACGACTTTAAGGGGAGATACAGTCTTAAGGACTTCCTGGACTTGCCCTACTTGGGGTTTCTGAAAGCGAGGTCACCCGGCGCAATGCACTGTTCAGTTGACAAGATTATCTTCCTTAAGAGAGGAATGGTGGCAAACGTGATCGTTTCTGTTCGCTACTCCGACGGGATTACCACAGAGCGTTACACGATGCGGTGGGTGAAGGAGGGTGGCGAATGGCGATATCGCAACCCCGAGTATGAGGAATACGTAAAGATGTTCCCGAGGCCCGGGGAATGACCAAGATGCGCACATCAAAGCCAAGAGAACAGGAAGATGGGGTCCTAGTCCGTGTTCGCGCGCAGCCAGGATCATCCCGTAACGAAATCTCACGCGGCACGGATGGGATGCTGAGGGTCAGGGTAACCGCGAGGGCTGTCGAGGGTGCGGCCAATAAAGCGCTCATCAAGCTGCTCTCCAGGAGATTGGGCGTTCCAAAGTCCAGAATACGCATCCACTCGGGCGAGACCTCTCGTAACAAGCTGATCTTCATAGCAGGCATCTCGGAGGCTGAGCTGGAATCAAGAGTCCACGGCCGAGAGTCGTAGCGCTGGGGGGTCGGACTAACGTGCAATTGTGGCAGAAGAGACCTGTTGCGGAGAACCCAGAGGCTTGAAGGAGCCAGATATATGGAAAACCTCGGCGCGAGAGTTCCGAAGGCGGGCCCTCGGAGATTCCTGTTCGGCCAGCCTATCTCAGCACACAGTTTGAAAAGCAGCAGAGCAGGCAAGAACTACCTGCTAAAGGCGATCGTTGCGGTCGGAAGCGGCGTTCTACTGGCGCTGGCCTTTCCCAAGTTCGAGCTTTTTTACCTCGTCTTCGTGGCTCTCGTCCCACTGTTTCTCATCCTTAGAGGCGAGCGGGGCCTGCGGGCGTTCGGGCTCGGGTTCATCACTGGTTTCTTCTACTACCTCATCTCCTTGTTTTGGATAAGCAATGCCATGCGCAACTACAGCAACCTGGGCTTCCTGCCGAGCGTGCTCGTTGTGCTCCTTTTGGTGTGCTACCTCGCCGCGCTGGTTGGGGTCTTCGCCAACATGGTTTCATTTTGCCGCATAAACGGCGCAAGCATCGTCCTCGTCCCAATGTTCTGGGTAACGATGGAGCTGGTGAAGGCGAAGGTGATCAGCGGTTTCCCCTGGAACGATCTGTACTGGACACTTTACCAGCAGACGAGGCTGATTCAGGTAGCTGACATCTTGGGTGGGGAGGGCATCTCGTTCGGCATAGTCCTTGTCAATTGGCTGGCGTTTCTTATGCTGGCGAAGGCGCTGGGAGGTCCCGTCAAGCTCGGCTACTTGCGGATACTGGCGGGGCTGTGCCTCGTCTTTGCGTTTGCCTGGGGTTACGGCAGCTTTAGACTCGCCTCCCTGCAGCCCCCGGCAAGGACGATCAAAATGGCCATTATTCAGCCAAACATCCCGCAAGCGATGAAGCTCAGCGGGCATTTCAGGGGGCAGATCCTCCGGGTCTATGAGCAACTAGCTGAGGCGCCTCAACTTAAGGGGATCAAGGTCGCAGTGCTGCCCGAGGCGGCCATGTGCGGCGCTTACAACACCAGCCTGACCTCCCAGTTTTGGGTCAAGAGAACTTTCAGCGAGAGGGGATGCACCGTTCTGTTCGGCTCGCTGTCGCGTGATGATGATCGCTACATGAACTCCGCCTTCGTGGTGGAGCCGGGTGGCCGGACATCGAGGTACGACAAAGTCCACCTCGTCCCGTTCGGCGAGTACGTGCCCTATCCGTCGCTGCTGAGTTTCGTCAATGCGCTCGCTGGCTATGAGGGTTCGCTGACAGAGGGAGAAGACCTGCACGTTCTCCCACTCCGCGACATCAAGGTAGGGGTTCCGATCTGCTATGAGATAATCTTCCCCGAGATATCGCGCGAGTTTGTAAACGACGGTGCAGACCTCATCTGCACCCTCTCAAATGACGCTTGGTTCGGCAGAACCTCCGGCCCGTATCAACATTTCGCGGCGGCGGTCTTCAGGGCGGTCGAGAACCGTGTCCCTGTCCTAAGATGTGCTAACTCCGGCGTGAGTGGCCTGATCGATGCTACCGGCATAATTAGGCTGAGGACGCCAATTTTTGTCCGACGGACGGACGTAGTTGATGTGCCAATCGGTAAAAATACCAGCCTGTTCAGAAAGCTCGGCAACCTGTTTGCCTACCTGTGTTTCGCCGGGTCCATAGCGGTCGGGATCGGGAACAGTTACGGTGTTAAGCTCGCTTCGAGCCGGTATTCCGTGCCTCGTGTTTCCGATTCTGAGGTCTGAAAAGGTCCTTAATCGGAGTCGCCGGGGAAACCGAGGCGATCGAGTGCTTGAAGATCATCTGCTGCTTCTGTCCCCCATCAAGAACGATCGTGAACTTGTCAAACCCCTCAATCCGGCCGAGAATCTGCTCTCCATTGACCAACATGATGGTAACGGGGATGTTCCGTATTCTCGCTATGTTCAGAAAAGTGTCCTGGATATTCATTGGGGGATTCGCCATCCCGAACGGGCCCTCTCAATTCTCAAAGTTCTAACCGTAAACTGCCAACAAAGCACACATCCCACCACACTATGTTAGCTAGATACCGGTTGCAAGAGTTTTTTGCATCGATCGCTCACTTTGGTAATGTTGGCGTGGTCATCTTGGGCGTTTATGAACTCGAACCCCCAGTTCTGCTTGAGCCACGACACCTGCTTCTTGGCATAGCGCCATGTCTGCGTTTTGGTGCGCTCAATGGCCTGACTGAGCGTCAACTTGCCGTGAATGAGGTCTGCCACCTGTTGATAACCGAGGCTTGAGAACGAGCTAAGGGACCGGTCGTATCCAGCGTCGAGCAAGCTACGGACCTCCTCGACAAAGCCCACCGCGAACATCTCATCTACTCTCTGTTCTATGTTCGCACGTAACGCGTCTCTTGGCATCGTCAGTGCGAAAATGGTATCCGCAAAAATGCTCCCTCCCCTGGATGCCTGCTCTCGTTTCAGCTCAGACACCGTCCGCCCTGTCGTCTCATACACCTCAAGTGCCCTGATCAGCCGGACGTGATCATTTGGGTGGATCGTGTTCGCCGCCTCAGGATCGATCTTTGACAGCATCTTGTGAAGCCTCCCGCCTCCGAAGCGTTCCGCCTCAGCCCGCAGTCTCGCTCTGATCTCGTCCGAGCGTCCCGGCGCCTCAAAGAACCCGAACAGCAGGGCCTTCAGGTAGAGAAACGTCCCACCGACAACAATCGGGAGCTTACCCTTTTTGGCAATTCTCTCAATCGCATGTCTTGCTTGCTTGGCGAAATCAGCGGCGCTGAAACTCTCGTCAGGGGCCAGAATGTCGATGAGGTGGTGCGGAGCAATTCGCCGCTGGGCCGGCGTTGGCTTGCCAGTGCCGATGTCCATTTTCCGATATATCTGCCTGGAGTCGGCACTGATGATCTCCACCGGCACTTGCTTGGCCACCTCAACTGCGAGCCTCGTCTTGCCCACGGCCGTAGGCCCGGTTATCACGACAATCGGTGTCTTACGCAAAGTCGGCCCCAATCACGCCATGTTTTGCCCCGTGGGTCTGCGAACGGGCCGCGACGGATGCTGGCCTGGTGGCCGATGAAGTCAGCCCGCTCCGAGTGAATATACTGTTAGGACTTGCGCTTTTCGTCCGGTCGCTCACTACTAACCCTCTTGCTGTCAGCGGCGTTGGATTGAAGAATCCGCACTCGTCTTATTCTCCGCTCGTCAGAATCGATAACAATGAACCGCCTCTTGCCCTTGGTGATCTCCGTGCCGGGGGGAGGAATCGATCCAAACTGTTCGATCAGGAAACCCGCCAGCGTCTCGTATCTGCCCGAGGGGAGTGAGATGTCGAGCATTGATTTCATCTCGGTTATCCCGATGAAGGCATCGACGTCGATGTAGCCCTCGTCAGGATGGCGATCGATCCTCGGAGAGCGGTCGAGCTCATCGCGAATCTCGCCGAATATCTCCTCAATCAGGTCCTCAAGCGTGATGATGCCAACACAAGCACCGTATTCGTTGACCACTGCCGCCATTGGGACATGGAGGTTCTGCATCTGCTTGAGCACACCTGGACACGTCTGACCCTCAGCGACATAGAGCAGTTGGCTCATGCAGTCGCGGACTGTTGCGTTAGGGTGCGCTCGGTGTAGAGACGAGATGTGAACGAAGCCCACAGGGTTGTTGATCTGCCCAGAATGGACTAGCAGCCTCGAAAGGCCTCTCTGAAGAGCGATCTTCATCGCTCGAGACGCACCGGTGTCCGGCGAGACAGAAGTCACCTGGCTGATGTCAACCATGACATCTCCAACTCTTTTGTCGGAAAATTGTATAACCCGGGCAATTGCCGTCGGACCGAGGCGCCGAAGCGATTGCATAGCATCTTGGGCAGGGCTGGCGAGCTGGTCTCGGCTGATGAGTGCCGCGTCCAGGAGTCCGTTCTCCGATACTTGC
>QMNL01000214.1 GCA_003647755.1 Candidatus Coatesiibacteriota bacterium | reverse complement strand
CTGTGGCGCTAGAAGAGGCCCTGCAACGCTCCACCATCAACCTGTATCGTGGCGCCAGTGATGTTGCTGGCCGTCTCCGACGCGAGGAACACCGCAAGCGCCGCCAGTTCCTCCGGTCGCCCGAGCCGACCAACGGGTATGGTCGAGGCGATCCCGTCAAGCACATCCTGCTCGGATTTGCCGAGCCGCTCAGCGCTCGAGGCAACGAGCTGCTCGACGCGCTTTGTTGCGTGATAGCCCGGGCAGAGGTTGTTTATGAGGATGTTGTATTGGGCAAGTTCGCGCGAGAGCGTCTTGGCGAGGCTCACAACGCCGCTGCGGAAGACGTTGGACAGCACGAGCTCTGGTATGGGCTCCTTAACCGCGATCGAGGTGTTGTTGATGATTCGGCCGAAGTTTTGCCTCTTCATGATGGGCAGGACTTTGCGGATGATACGGACTACGAAAAGCAGCAGCTGCTCAAAGGCACGCTGCCAGTCGTCATCCGTGAAGTCCGAAAATGTGCCTGCGGGCGGACCGCCGGTGTTGGTGAAGAGCACGTGCACTGACCCGAACCGCTCCGTTGCGGTATCGATCAACCTGTCGATGCTCTCGCTTGTCGACAGATCGGCCACCACAGGCACCACGGTGGGCGACTCAGGCGTGTGCTTCGATGCACTCGCGACGATCTCCGCCGCTGTCTGCCGCAAGAGCGCCTCGTTGCGCGATGCAATGACGACCTTCGAGCCTTCCACGGCGAATGCCTCGGCAGTTGCCCTGCCCAGGCCGCTGCTTGCACCGCACACCACAACTACCTTGCCCTCAAGCCCCAGTTCCATAGGCCACTCTCCACTCAAAATGACACCAGCCGCCAGCGCGGCCGCCGACCGCTACTTCAACCACAATCAACGCTTACTGAGCTGCCATGTTGCCATAGCTGCTGCCCAGAAAACCTTTTCAGCACTTGTGTTTGGGGACTCATTGACGGGGGCATTCACGGCCTCGGGACTAGCCAGCCCCGATCGTTATTGAATGAGGCCTGCGCATCAGCCGATTCGGCCGTGGCTACCAGCTCATCTCATCTTTCAGGGGCCGAGCCATAAGCTCCCTCACTGCCTCGGCCGGAGGCTTGCCCTCGAACATCACCTCACACATCTGCTTGGTGATGGGCATCTCCACGTTGCACATATTCGATAGCTGAAGCGCCGACTTGCTCGTGCCCACCCCCTCTGCAACCATGGTCATGCCGTCGAGAATCTGCTTCAACCGCTTGCCCTGGGCAAGTGCGAGCCCGACTGTGAAGTTACGGCTGAGCCTGCTCGTGCAAGTGAGGACCAGATCGCCAATCCCAGAAAGCCCCTGAAAAGTAACAGGCTTCGCCCCGTTGGCGGCACCCAATCTTGTTATCTCGGAAAGGCCCCGCGTTATCAGCGCCGCCTGCGTGTTCGGCCCGAGCCCGAGCCCCTCCACAATGCCTGACGCTATCGCGACGATATTCTTAAGCGCACCTCCGAACTCAACCCCGACCACGTCGCTGTTGGTATAAAGCCTGAAGTAGGAACACGAAAGCATCCTCTGAAATCGCCTCGCCGTATCAAGGTTCTTCGAGGCAACCACGGCGGCAGTGGGCCGTCGCTTGGCCACCTCCTTGGCGAACGTCGGCCCTGAGAGAGTCGCTATCCCCGCAGACCCAACATTAGGAAAGACCTCCTCCAACAGCTCCGACATCCGCTTGAGCGTCTGCGGCTCAAGGCCCTTCGCAGCGTTCAAGAGCACCACGTCATCTGAAATGAACGGTGCAGCTTGCGAGCACACCGCTCTTGCGAACGCCGATGGGCCCATCGAGATGACGGCGTCCCGTCCCGCCAGCGCCTCGTTCATGTCGTTTGTGATCAGCACCGAGTCGGGCAAAGTCGTATCAGGCAGGAAAAGCCGGTTCACTCTCGTTGCGCGCATCTCCTCCGCGAGGTCCGGCTCGAACACCCAGAGCGCGACGTTGTGCCCGTTGGTCGCCAGAAGGTCCGCAAGGGCAGTGCCCCAGCTGCCACCGCCAAGTACCGCTATATTCTCACGATTCCCTACAGTCATCCTAGACGCCCTATCTGGTCATTCAGACGTTGCGCACACCGACCTCACACACGACCGCGCGAAGTTACCCAACGCGACGGTCTCTCCATTGAGATCAACTACCTGGCAAACGCCGCTTTCCCCGGATACTCAGCCAAGAAGTCCAGCTCCTCCTCGATCTCAAGCAGCCGATTATACTTGGCGATCCGCTCTGTCCGGCACATGGATCCGGTTTTTATCTGACCTGTATTACATGCCACAGCCAGGTCCGCGATCGTTGTGTCAGCCGTCTCGCCTGAACGGTGTGAGACGACAGTAGTCCAGCCAGCGCGCTGGGCCATCTCGATCGCCTCCAACGTCTCGGTCAGCGTCCCAATCTGGTTCAACTTGATCAGAACCGAGTTGGCCAGACCGTTCTCGATACCAGCCGCTATGAGCTTCGTGTTGGTTACAAAGACGTCGTCGCCGACTATCTGTATCTTCTCGCCCATCGCCTCGGTCATGGCCTTCCAGCCAGCGTTGTCCTGTTCAGCCATGCCGTCCTCGATCGAGATGATTGGATACCTCTCCACGAGGTCCTCATAAAACTCTATCATCTCGTCCGCGGAAAGCGCTTTCCCCTCACCAGAGAGAACATACTTGCCATCCTTGTAGAACTCGCTCGCCGCAGGGTCAAGCGCCAACCATATATCACTGCCCGGCCTGTAGCCCGACTTGTCTATCGCATCGACCATCAGACCTAGCGCCTCGTCCGCCGAGCCAATGTTCGGAGCAAAACCGCCCTCATCTCCGACAGATGTTGCGAGGCCTTTCGCCTTCAGCAGGCCCTTCAATGTGTGAAATACCTCGGAGCACATCCGAATCGCCGCAGCAAAATTGGAAGCGCCCGCCGGCACTATCATGAACTCTTGAAGGTCGAGTGGGTTATCGGCATGAACCCCGCCGTTCATGATGTTGACCATCGGGACCGGCAGGACCTTTGCGTTGGCGCCTCCGATGTACCTATAAAGCGGAAGCCCCACCTCCAGCGCCGCAGCTTTCGCTACCGCAAGCGATGCACCGAGTATTGCGTTTGCGCCCAGACGGCTCTTGTTATCAGTCCCATCCAGCTCGATCATCACGCTATCAATCGCAGCCTGATTCAGAGCTTCGAGACCGGATATCTCCGCCGAGATGGTCTCGTTCACAGCGGCAACCGCCTTGAGAACGCCTTTCCCCGCAAACCGACCCTCGTCTCCGTCGCGGAGCTCGAGCGCCTCGCGCGTCCCGCAGGATGCTCCTGATGGAACGGCAGCCCGGCCTACGGCACCGCTCTCCAGCAGAACCAGCGTCTCCAGCGTTGGATTCCCGCGCGAATCCAGTATCTCTCGTGCATAAACATCTTCTATTTCTGACATGGCCCACCTCGTAACTAGTTCAAGAGAAGCTTTAGTGATCAAATCATTAAAGCACAAAAAGAGCAAAATGCCGAGACGCAGAATCGAACTGCGGACCTAAGGATTTTCAGTCCTTCGCTCTACCAACTGAGCTATCTCGGCACATCATTATTCACCGTGAGGAAATCTAAGAAGCATATCGCAGACTGTCAAGGCTATTATAGGGTGTGCAATGCAGATTGTGGGTCCCTTCAAGTCTGACCACAAGCAGCCATGACTCCCGGAGACTCGCCGCCATCTCGGATGCAGCTAAACCCGAGCCTACAACCCCAGCTCGGTGCTTATGCCTTGCATCGCCGAAAGTGCCACGTCAACGAACTCCTCGAGCGTCATACCGAGCCGATCGCAGCTCTTAATCTGCTCCCGATTGGCCCCCCTCGCGAAATGTTTCTCCTTGAACCGATGCAGAACAAACTGCGTATCAATGGAACGCAACTTCTTGTCAGGGTGTATCAACGCTGCCGCAACGATCAGTCCTGTCAGTGGGTCTACCGCATAGAGCGCCTTGGCCATCATCGTCTCCGCCGGGATGTGCCCCGGATGCGCCTTGATTGCATGAAGAATCGCATCGCCAACGCCCTTCTCCTCGAGAATCTCCGCCGACATAAAGCCGTGCCTCGCAAAATCGTTGGCCGTCTCGTCATAATCGATGTCGTGAAGAAGGCCCGCGAGGCCCCAACTCCTCACGTCCTCGCCAAATCGCTCAGCCAGTGCCCTCATCACGGCCTCGGTCGCCAGCATGTGCTTAACAAGGTTTTTGTTCTTGACGCTCTGTTTAACAAGCCTAAGTGCCTCATCTCGCTCCATGACCCATCTCCATAAAAAGAAGTGATTACAGCTCCAATGAGCGTCTATCTAGGAGCACAACCGCCCAACTGTCAAGTCAAGCGCATCACCCCAATAATCAGGTTAATGGCAAGGCAGATGGTGGGATGAACACGCTTTGCCGCTGCGCAGAGGCGATGAGCTCGGCAGGCATCGGTCTGTAAGTTACACCCGTTGGGTGACTTTGGAGTGCGGCGGCTTGACGCGACAGCGATTCTATGTCAATCATCGGTGCAGCAATCGCCTTTCGGAAAGTGATGAAGCTGTCTATTGGAG
>QMNL01000213.1 GCA_003647755.1 Candidatus Coatesiibacteriota bacterium | reverse complement strand
TGACACTACAACGACGGAGCCGGCTGTGCTGCCGGCCAGAATCCCGAATCTCCTAATCAATGGTTCGAGCGGGATTGCTGTTGGGATGGCCACACAGATTCCGCCCCACAACCTTTCGGAGGTGGTCGATGGTTTGATACGGCTGATCGACGAGCCTCAGATTAGCGTGCTGGAGCTCATGGAGACGATTAAGGGTCCTGATTTCCCGACGGCGGCGTTCATTCTGGGTCGTTCGGGGATAAAACAGGCTTATGAGACTGGCCGGGGCCAGGTCGTGATGCGAGCGAAGGCAGATTTCGAGAGCTTCGGCCCGAAGGGCAACAGGACGAGGATTGTGTTCAGCGAGCTGCCATACCAGAGGCAGAAGAGCGCAATAGTGTCATCGATAGCGGAGCTGGTTCATCACAAGCGGATTGAGGGCATAGCGGACATCAGGGACGAATCGGACCGGGAGGGGATGCGCATCGTTATCGACCTGAAACGGGACGCTCAGGAGGATGTGATACTTCGTCAGCTATACAAGTTCACCGCGCTTCAGGACTCGTTCAATGTGAACATGCTTGCCCTTGTTGGTGGCCAGCCTCGGCTTTTGAACCTGAAACAGATGCTTAATGCGTTTGTAGAGTTTCGGGAGACCGTGGTTACGCGGAGGTGCAGGTTCGAGCTCAATAAGGCCGAGGCACGGGCGCACGTTCTGGAGGGCCTCAAGATAGCTCTTGATAACCTGGACGCGGTGATCTCCACGATCCGGCAGTCGGCGAGCGTTGAGCAGGCTCAGGGCGAGCTGATGGATCGATTCAGCCTGACGGCCATCCAGGCTAAGGCGATTCTTGAGATGAAGCTCCAGCATTTGACTAGGCTGGAGCGGGAGAAGCTGGACGAGGAGTATGCGAAGCTTAAGGAACAGATCGCGTATCTGAAGATGGTTTTAGCGGACGAGAGCCTGATACTTGGCATCGTTAAGGACGAGCTGAAGGAAGTTAAGAAGAAATATGGGGACGGGCGGCGCACCAAGATAGTCGAGGCAGAGGGCGAGGTTACGGACGAGGAGCTGATCCCGTTGGAGGAGATGGTCGTAACGGCGACGAGGTCAGGCTACATCAAGCGGGCGCCACTTTCGTTGTTCACTGCCCAGCGTAGGTCGGGTCAGGGCTCCTACGGGATGGCGACCAAGGAGGCGGACTTTATCGAGAGAATATTCACCACGATGACACACGATTGGGTCATGTTCTTCACTGATCAGGGCCGCGTTCATCTCTTGAAGGTCTATAATTTGCCGGGCGGCGAGAGGAACGCTAAGGGCCGGTCGATAAAGAACTTGCTGAAGCTAAGGCCGGAGGAGACGATACGCACGATATTCCCGCTGAGGAATCTCGACTTCGACAGCGGCCAGTATCTGTTAACGGCCACTCGGCACGGACAGGTCAAGAAGACGCCTATCTCGGCCTTCAGGAACATCAGGTCGAACGGGATCATCGCCGTTGGTTTGAAGGAGGGGGACAGCCTTGTCTCGGCGCGGCTTTCTAATGGCGAGCAGGATGTGTTTCTCGGCACGCGCAAGGGGCTTGCGATACATTTTGATGAGAGGCAGATTCGGCCAATGGGTCGTTCGGCTCGCGGTGTTAGGGGGATACGGCTGCGTGATGGAGACGAGGTCATTGGTATGGAGCTGCTGTCGGAGACCACAACTATACTCACGGTGACCGAGAATGGGTATGGCAAGAGAAGCCGCGCCTCGGATTACAGGCTTCAGAACCGTGGTGGCTACGGATTGATCAATATCAAGTGCACGCGGAAGAATGGCTACGTTGTTGGCATCGTCCAGGTCAATGACGGCGACGAGGTCATTATGATCACACACAATGGTAAGACGCTTAGGTTCAAGATGGAGCGGAAAAGCGTGCGAATAACTGGTAGAGCTACGATGGGCGTGAAGCTTCAATCGCTGCTTGAGGGAGACAAGGTTGCATCGGTTTCCGTAATATGTAAAGAATACACTGAACAGAAGGGCAACAACTAACGAACCAAGCGAGAGGTCAAGAATGGTTGAGGGCAAGTCGGATCAAGAAAGCAAGGTGTACACGCAGACTTTTCTGGGGTTGGTTCAGTCGATAGCGGCCGCGGGGATGGCGCAGCTCGGCAAGATGGCGAATCCGGTTACAGGTAAGGTCGAGAAAAACCTGGAGCAAGCCCAGTCATCGATAGCCATGCTAGAGATGCTGAAAGCGAAGACTAAGAGCAATCTCGACAAGAACGAGGAGACGGTTTTGGACACTGTGCTCACAAACCTCCGCCTCAATTTCGTCGAGGAGGCCAAGAAGAGCCAGGAGAAGCCGAGCAAGAGCGAAGATACTAAAAAGGAGCCAGCAAAAGAGAAGGATGCCAAGTCAGAACAGGGATAAGGTCTGGCAGCCCCTTGCCCTTTTTCTGTCGTTGGCCCGTCGGGCGATTCGCCTCAACTGGCTGCAGTTCGTTGTGAGCACGGTGGCGTTGGCCGTGTTTGCTTTCGTTGTGGCGTATTTTTTCGCCGTGTTGAACGCAGACGCGGAGCTAGCCGAGAAGATAGCAGCCGCCGACCATCTTACTATCTATGTGCCGGGCTCGCTGGAGTCTGTGCGTCTGAAGACTCTCATCTCCTGGGTCAAGTCGCAGAATGTCGTGCAGAGAGTCAGGTTGCGCCCCTTCAATTCGTATTTCTCGGGTCTGTGCAACTCCCTCGGGCTTGATGCAGATACTTTTGGCAGGCCTCCCGCTGGCCTTGCCCCCCAAGTGCTCGATGTCCATATTGCCCCCGAAAACGCATCCAGAGACGCCCTTGGGCAATTTACGAACTCTCTCCGGTCCCGACCAGACGTCCTGGCAGTCTATTTCCCCCGTGACCCGCTTCTTGGGCTGTCAGAACTGCTCGGTCGTTTCAAGCGCTTGGTGCTGGCGCTGTTCTGTGCGTGCTGCTTGCTTGTCGCCGTGCGATTCTTCATGGGTGCTGAAGTTATCGTCGAGGCAAACAGAGATGCACTTGGCGTGATGAAGCTTGCAGGGGCAAACCTAAAGACATTTGCTGGGCCTTTTGTCTGCTATGGCGCACTGCAGTGGGTTATCGGCGTGGTTCTGGCGTTTGCCGTGTGGCGGCTCATCTTCCCGATTGGATTGTCCTATTCCAGCGGCGTTACTGCTGAACTTGCAGGTCTATTCGCCCCTCTGCTCGGCACGCTCGACATCATTCTCACAGGATTGGCTGCTGCTGTCATGTCTGTTCTTCCGTTGCTTCTCGTGGTGCGGTCCCGGTTCCGGAACTTCGACCCTTTCTTAGAACATGCCAGCGCCAGGGACTGACGCTGTTTGGCCATGACTTATATCATAGGGACGTGTGTTTTCATTTACTTGTCGCTCATTCCTCTGTCGCCTGCACCTCTTCTCGGCCAGCAAACGGCCGCGACCGGCGCCCCCAAGTCCGTTCTGGCAATCCTTCAAGATACTCTGAAAACCTACACAAACACTGATGGACGCACAGGTCTGTTTCAGTGTCCGACCGGCGTGGATGCCTCGTTTGCCAAGAGTTGGGCTGAGTTCGCCAGAGCCGACCTCAACTTGCTGATCGGCCAGACAAGATCGTTGATTATTTCGACAAAGGTGCAGTCCAAGAACAGGGAGATGGACGCAATAATAGCGCGGCTAGTGCCGGCTAAATCTCAGATCGCAACACTACAGAAAGCCGCGGCGGAACTCGCCTGCAAATGCCCAGTATGGGCAACCTTTAAGCCTGACATGACCGTTGTGCAAACGCACAGCTCAACTCATGAGGCAAGATGCGAGTTTGCCTGCCTCCTAAGAACTATCCTCGCGCAGTTCTCAAGCGCTCTCGTTGCCGCTCGCTCATCACAAGAGGGCCTCCAGGCCAAACAACAACAAGCACTTGCCGAGATAGCTCAGCTTCGCTCAGAACTCGCGGCTCAAAAGGAGCATCTCAGTGCCTTACGGTCAAGAAGACAGGATTGCCTTACGAGATTCTTTCAACACATCAACGACGAGAGAACACACTCACGAATTGCTGCATTCTGTAGGTCGGAACTGCTCTCAGCTCTGAAAGGCGCCAGCAGAACCTACGGCAGGACGGGCGGCAGATTGCCCCGGCGTCTCCCTGCCCCAGTCGCCTCGCCGCCCGCCGAGGCGCCTCAGCGCAAGGAACCTCCGTTCGGGGTAGCCCTGGGTGCGGAACTCGATGTCGAGCCGCTCTCGCCAGTTTTTGCCGTCGGTGATGGGCAGGTTCTTCTGGCGGGGTGTGTTCCAGGCTTCGGCCTGACAGCTGCAATCTCCCACGGCGCCTCGGGGATGACAGTCTTCTCGCATTTGGCGGCTGTGCTTGTGCGGCCAGGCGCTCGTGTAAAGACTGGGCAGCAGATAGCGTTCTCTGGCCAGAGCGGGCTTGTGCTTCACCCGTCTCTGCTGTTTGCGCTTCTGAGGGGCGGAAGATTCAGGGACCCGCGGCCGCGTATCGACTGGCCGGCTTGCCGCGAACCTCCTGCACCAGAACGCTAGAAGCCGTAAGGCAACGCTCCCTACTTGGCGAGGCTGCGCGCAAACCTCTCGAACAGGCGCCTG
>QMNL01000212.1 GCA_003647755.1 Candidatus Coatesiibacteriota bacterium | reverse complement strand
TTCGTTCTCGCCATCGTCGCCATAATCATAAACGCCAGATACCAGTGGCTGCCGGGCTCCGTCTTCCTGCTGCCCGACAGGGCTGGGGCAATGATCCCCATTTTCGCTGCGCCCCTCATCGGCTCCATGTTCCTGAGGACCCATGGCGCCTTGGCCGGCATCATCTCGCGACGGCGGCTGAGGCAGCTTGTCGGCGGCTCGTCTGTAGCGCTTGTGTGCCTCTGCGCCGCCGGAAGCTACGGTTACTACATAAGACCAGGCCTTGCGGAGGCGCCGGTAACGAGGGATGACCTGCGCGCCTTCGAGTGGATCAAGCACAACACCCCCCCTCATGCCCACATCGCCAACAACTATAGTGATGCGGGGATATGGATACCGATGATGACCGGTCGCACCGTCTCGGTCCCACACGTCAACATAATCAACTGGTCAGAGACGAAGCTTCAGCTCGCCGCGATGCCCGCGAGATATATCTACATCGGGGCGAGGTCAGTTTATTCTCTCCCGTTTGAGTGGACGCCCGAACGTGTCGAGTCGCTCCGGCCGACGCCCAAATTGGCGTTCAGTAGCGGCGATGCGCGACTTTACCAGCTTCAGCCACCCCTTGCGGATGTCATCTCGGCTAACTTTCATAAGCTGGTCGAGGGGAAGGGCGAGATCGCGGGCGCGATCGGGCTCGTCTCCCCAACGAACTGTGCCGTCATCACGAAGCCACACATAATGCTCAGGTGGGACCCATCCGGGTGCTACCTCTTCAACATTCAGCTGTCGCTCTGTTCCAACTTCGACAACCCACTGCCGGTCTATAACTCCTACCCAGCCGTCCAGCTTGGCGCAAGCTCGTTCGACATCACGCCGCTGCGCAGGCTCATGCCGCGGGACAGACCCATCTATTGGAGGGTCAGGGGTTTGAAGAATAGCGTCCAGGGGGTATTGGAGTCGGAGATCAGGTTCTTCCAGATAGGGAAGTAGAGCAGATGGTCTCCACAACGTTGTTGCGTTGGGCCTTGGTATGCCCCCGCGTGGGTTAGACTCATCAAACTGCCAAGATCGCGCGAGCTCGCTTTCAACATACCCCCGTGAGGCTGGGGCTGAAACCGGGCCACCGTCAGGCAGCCCGGCCAGTAATTGGTTCGAGAGATCAGCTGAGGCTGTCCGCCAGGTCTTGCTCAACCGTGCTGATCGGTGAGAGGTTGAACTTCTCCACCAGGACGTTGAACACGGCCGGGGGCGTGAAGGCCGGCAGACTCGGTCCGAGGCGAATGTTCTTGATTCCCAGATGCAACAGCGAGAGGAGGATCGAGAGGGCCTTCTGCTCATACCAGGACAGGATGAACGACAGCGGTAGTTCGTTCACGCTGCATCCGAACGCGTCCGCGAGGGCAAGCGCAATCTGGACTGCCGAGTGGGCGTCGTTGCACTGCCCGATGTCGAGGAGGCGTGGGATGCCATCAATGTCCCCAAACTCGAGCTTGTTGAACCGGAACTTGCCGCAGGCGAGCGTCAGGATAACGCAGTCCTTGGGCACGGCCTTAGCGAAGTCGGTGTAGTAGCTGCGCCCCGGCTTTGCCCCATCGCACCCGCCGATGAGAAAGAAGTGCCGAATCTTCCCAGCCTTCACCGCGTCAACAACTTTGCCGGCAACACCCATCACCGCGTTGTGCCCGAAGCCTATCGTGATCCTCTTCTCAGGCGCATCCTCCGCAAAGCCCGGCGCCGCCAATGCCGCATCAATCACGGGAGCGAAGTTGCGGTCGGAGATGTGCTTAACGCCAGGCCACGCGACGAGCCCGCAGGTGAATATCCGGTCCTTGTAGCTCTCGCGCGGCTTTTGGATGCAGTTAGTTGTCATCAGCATGGCCCCAGGGAAGGCATCGAACTCTTTAGTCTGCAGATACCAGGCTCCACCATAGTTCCCGACGAGATGCTTGTACTTCTTAAGGCCAGGATAGGCTAGCGTAGGAAGCATTTCACCGTGCGTATAAACGTTGATACCCTTGCCCTCGGTCTGCTTGAGAAGCTCTTCCAGGTCCCTCAAGTCATGGCCCGAGACCAGGATCGCCTTCCCCTTAACCGGCGTTACGCGAACGCTCGTGGGCTCCGGGTGGCCATACGTCCCGGTGTTTGCCCGATCGAGGAGCTCCATCACCTTCAGGTTCAGCTTGCCCTCCGCCAGACAGCGATCGAAAAGCTCCTCAACCGTGAAACTATCCCGCGTAAGAAAATCCAGCGCCTCGTGAAAAGCGGCATAGACCTCATCACTCTCGACACCCAGAATCTCTGCGTGGTCCGCGTATGCCCCCGTTCCTTTGAGACCATAAAGATACAGCTCCATCAGCCCCGTGATCTCATCTCCAAAACGCTCCTTCTTCTTAGCGATCGAGACATCTTGGCCCTGCCTGACCAGGCCCGCAATGTCATCCGCCGGGACCCATGCCGCCGGGCCTCGCAACTTCTCCGGGGTCTCCCCAGCCTTCTTGTAAGCTACCTCATACATTGCTCTAGCCTTGTCAAGGAGCTGAGCAGCCTTTCTCAAAAGCACCTCAATCCGCTCCGGGTCAAAGTTGACATTCGTTATCGTCGAGAAGAGCGCCTGGGGGACAAACGTATCGATCTCGTGGTCCTTTGCGCCAAACCTCCTCGCCCGATGTGCATACATCGAGATGCCCTTCGTCGCGAATAACAACAGGTCCTGCAGCGTCGCGGTAGTAGCGTCCTTCCCGCAGACCCCCGCTATGGTGCATCCCGACCCTTTAGCTGTCTGTTCACACTGGTAGCAAAACATGCTCACGTCTCATACCTCCGTCTCATGATGTTAAAGTATTTAGGTTATGTGCTCTCTAGCATTCATTTCTGCATCCCACCACATCAGTCCCTCACTCCAGCAGCCGAGTCGCCTCTTGCGGCCTTGGGATTTTGATCACTAAGAAACGCAAAACTGTCTGGTCGTCATTCATCACCCGGTGAGGAACCCTCGAGGGACTCTCGACGAGAGTGCCCGCAGACACTTTAAGACGCTCATCGCCGATCTCGATGACAGCCCTCCCCTCCAGAACGAAGAAAACGACGTCGACCGGCGTTGAATGCCTCCTGAGTCCTTCGCCGGGCCCAAGCTCGATGTGCATGACCTGTGCGTGCTCGCTGTCGTGCAGCTTGCGAACGTCGATGCCGTGAGGATTGTCCATCTTCGGAACATCCTCGATTCTTGCGATTCTGATCATCATTTTCTCCATAAGTCTTTTGCTTTTAGCCGCTCAATTGCTTGGTTATCAGGCGAAAGGTTGGAAGTCGCGCTCACGCGCCTGGCACCCTCTACGTTAATCTGCCCCAGTTCTACCTCAGCCTATCAGACGTGATCCTTGTTCTCCATCGTATTGTCTTTGAAGAGCGCTGACGAGTCGCGATTTGTCTCGCCGAATCGCTCCACGAGCTGCTTCAGGACCTCCTCCTTGGGCACCCCGTTTTTCTCGCGAGATTTGATTAGCTTATAGGCCCCAAAGAGCGTTGAGGGACCTATCTGCGAGGCGAAGGTTCCAGGCCCGTGGTTCCAGGCCAACAGGGCGAAGAGCTCATCCAGCTCCTCCACCGTAACGCCATCCGCGTAGGCCTTCACCAGCTCCCGTGTAGCCTGCCTCATCCGGCCCGCTCCCACGGCGTTGGCAAGCGACAGCAGATACTTAGTCTTCTGGTCGATTGCCGCGTCCTGCTTCTCCCAGATGAGCTCCCAGAAGTGAACGACGATGTCCGCAAGCTCATCGTCTATCCGCTTGAAGTTCAAGATCGCCAACGGCTTGAGGGGAACATCCATGCCGGTTGGCGTGCTGGCGTCCTTTACTTCCTTCCTGAAAAAATAGACCCGATATTCGCTCTCTGACACTCTGTCTGTTAAATGCTCGAAGCCGAGGTCCGAAAGGGCAGAGTAGAGCGGGATAGGCTCGAAACTCTGCACAACACATATCCCCTCGCCAACCGATGTGTTTTTGGCCTTCTTCAAGACCATCGGCAGGAAGTTGCCCGTCAGCTTACGCACATCGATTACTTGAAAAGAGTCCTTTATGTCTTGCCAATCTTTTTTCATGTCCACAGCCCTTTCATTCTGCAAATACTCGACACAACAGTCGGTTCAATCTTCATCCCCGCCCAGTGATTCTCGCTTCTATTCATCGCCTTCCTTTTGCTCGCTTTTGCTCTGCATGCTCAGGCATATCTGAGAGAGCTTCATATCCGCCATCATCTCCTCAACATACCCAGCAATCTTCTTGAAAAATTCACCAAGCACACATCCACTCCCATCGCAAATTGGTATCCCAAACATGCACCTAGAGATCTCGAATGGCCCCTCAATCGCCTCATAAATCTCTTTGAGCGTGATCTTCTCGGCAGGCTTCGAGAGCGCAAGCCCTCCCCGTGGCCCCCGAACCGCCCTTACAAGACCTTGCTTGCTCAGCCGGTTGAGCACCTTCGCCAAATGCGCCTCGGACAGATTGTAGTGCTGGGCGATCTCCCTCGTTCTGACCAGCTTGCCTTTGGCCTGCCCCAGATAGGCCATTGCGTGCAGTGCGACTGGAGCAGCGTCGGATGCTCTGAGTAGTTTAGCCACCTTG
>QMNL01000211.1 GCA_003647755.1 Candidatus Coatesiibacteriota bacterium | reverse complement strand
TCGAGATTCAACATGCAGTTATACAGACGTTTCGTAACGTCCGAACTGCCAACGATCCCACTTATTCCGCACATATTGCCCTAATCTGGAGGCAGACTTCTTTCATGAGCTAAGGGAGCGTTCCGCGATGCGGTATCCTGGAGCCCGGCGAAACGAGCGTCCCGGGCAGAAGGGTGTTGCTGGCGCCTATCACGACGTTGTCGCCGACAAACGAGCCCATCTTCGCAAGGCCCGAGCTCACGACTCGTCCGGCGATCTTGACGCTGATTGGCACGTCTTCGAGGCTCTCGTTCACGGTCATCGTGCCTGATCCGATAATGACGTTCTGGCCGATAACGCTATCGCCGACGAACGAGAGGCGACCTATCCTGGTTTTGCCGAACAGCACGCAGTTCTTCAGCTCAACTCCGTATCCCACAATCGTTCGCTCGCCGAGCGATGTAAACTCCCGTATCAGCGAGTTGTTGCCGATATAGCAGTGTTTGCCCACGTAGCACGGGCCTCGCAGAACAGCGCCCTCGCCTATCTCGGCATAATCATCAATGAATACTGGCCCAGTAAAGGTTATGTTCGAGGCAACTTTGGCCAGCTTGGAGATGCTGGCGCTGGGCCACTTGTTCATCAGGATGTGGTTGGCCTGCAACACGTCCCAAGGATGGTTCATGTCTATCCAATCCTCTTTCCAGATCGTCGCATAAAAACCGTATTGGCTGCCCAGGTCGTTGAAGGCGGAGGCCACGTTTCCCTCGTTTTTCTCCACGAGCTCGAAGAACTCGGAGGCAAGCACGAACGTCCCCGCAAGGACGTAGTTGCCCATTGCGTGGCTTTTCGGTTTCTCAACCACCCTCGATATCCGCGACGTCTCATCAAGGTAAACGTTACCGTAAAGCTCCGTCCGAGGCGCAAGGGCTACCACGGCGGTCGATCTCTTGAACTCGCTGAACGATGCCAGGCAGTGCAGGAAGATGTTCTCGGAGGACACCGTGTCGCCATACGAGACGATGAAATAGTCCAGCCCCTTGAATCTGTCTCGTGCAAGGAGCAGCGCCTCACCAATGCTGCCCTGGGCATCTTGATGAACATACTCGATGTTCATGCCCCATGTGGAGCCCCCGCCAAAGTAGTCTCGAATCTGCTCCGCGTGGTGGCCGACCACGATCACGACATCGGTTATGCCAGCCTCCCTGATCATCACCAGCGAGTGCTCAAGCAGCGGCTTACCGCAGAGAATCATCATCGGCTTAGGCCTGGTATCTGAAAGAGGCGAGAGATTAGCGCCTCGCCCTCCAGCAAGGATGAGTGCCTTCATTTTGGATCACAACCTTCCCATCTCAATCCGCGACACACGTCTGGCGTTCACGCATCTTCCCGCATCATTCGTGTGAGCATACCCTCTCCTAATCGCCTCAAAGCAATCGCTTGACCGTCGCCAGCCACCGATGGCGCCGGCCGAGGACAAAAAACCAAACCGTTCGGAGAGGCCATTTTTGCCCTGCGAATTGAAAATAGCTATAATGCCCTATATTGTCAACCAATGTGATGCCAGCCGCCGGCGCAGCGCGGTGGGCAAGGGGCTTGGTATGTAGATAGGGAACATTGTGGTTTGGCGAAGTGCGGGCGGACCGCTATTGCGACGGGAAGCATGCGGTTTCTGCTGGAGTTGTGTGGTCAAGGTTGCATTCAACGAGCGATCGGGCGAGGCAAGTTGAGAGGAGCGGCTGAGAGATGATCTGGTCTTGGATTGGCAAGTTGCTGCTGTTCTTGCTGGGCGGTCTTCTGCTGCTGCAAGCCCTGTTGCTCAAGATCAAGGCTGACAGGACCGCGTCGCTGGTCGAGCTCGCATTTGCCGGGGACGCCTTGGCACTCTTGGTTTGGCGTATATACTCCTTCCTTCTTGGCGACAAGACGGGTCTTCAGCCAACGTCGGCAATCGCGGTCTGTGTTCCAGCAATCGTATATGTAGTTGCTGCGAGAATGCTTAGGAGGAGAAAGGTCGGGCTATTGGTCTGGGCGGCAATGTCGCTGGCCATTTTTTTCTCGTTCGCCTTTCTCGTCACGCAGGAGGGCGGCGCCACATATTTCCCGGGCCTTTCATCCGGCTCCGAGCGAATATCCACGCTGGAGCTCGAGAAGCAGAAGCAGCAGAACCGCGACTATCTTGGCTCGATAGAGCTGTCCGACGTTAAGGCGAGGTATTATGAGGATAGGATCCACGGACATTCAATCCTTCTGGAATGCGAGATAAGAAACACCGGATTGCGGGATGTCGGCACGCTCACGCTGTCGGCCACGCTCCTGTCGGACGACGGAGCCATCATCCATCAGGAGGACTTCTATCCCGTCTCAAAAAACTCGCCGCTGCCTGCTGGCAACAAACTGCACATGCTCTCTCGTTTCTCCCAGACTCCCAAAGCATGGAATCCTAAGAACCTCGACGTGCGCATAACAGAACTAAGACTGGCGGGCAATCTCATGATCTCAGCTGCGACATTTCCCAGATTTTCAGGTAAAAAGGACAAATGACAAACGAGCAAGAAAAAACCAAACTCCTTTTCTGGGGCCTCATGGGCTACGACAGACCATCCACAAGAATCCGCTGTGTCAACTTCGCTCACCAGCTGCAAAAGCGAGGCTACACCTGCGACTACGTTCTCTACAAGGACAGATACGGCCAGCAGTTCGGGCACGAGCAGATGCTGCACGTCGGCGACCGCCACAAACTGCTTATATCCCGCCGTGCATACAGGGACCACAAAAACGATGACGGTGCAGTCATATACTTGCAGAAGGCGCACTGGCACGCTCTTGTGCCGCACCTATTGCACAGGCGCCGTGGCGTCAAGATGATCTTCGACTACGACGACTGGGACCTGGACAGGTCGCCGTTTCTAAACCATGACTTCCTCAATTCCATCTTCTTCCACAGCAGGGATGAGGCAGTCATCACCTGGAAGCTGGTTGACGAGTCGATAGCGTGCGTGGCGGCCAGCAGGGAGCTAGAGCGGCTGCTCAAGATGAGGCATCCCAGGGTCTATTACATCCCGACGGGACCAGATTCGCAACGGTTCTCGATGACCGGCGAACGCCGAGCTGCACGAGCCCGGCAGGCCAAGACCGTTTTCGTCTGGTGTGGCAACATCTGGGGCGATATTATCCTCGGGAACGTTGTCTTTCTGCTCAATTGCTTCTCCAAAGTCTATCAGGCCAACCAAGACGTCGTGCTCCGCCTTCTGGCGTGGGGCACCTATGGCCACGTCCTCAGGGGCCTTATCTCAACGGCCTTCCGGGATCTACCGATCGAGTTCCGCGAGTTCATCCATCCCGACCATGTCCCCGACTTCCTGGCCGAGGCGCACGTGGGTCTTCTCCCGCTTCAGGCCGATGAGATGAACGTCCAGTGGCTCAGGAGCAAAAGCCCGACCAAGCAGTTCGAGTACATGGCCATGGAGCTCGCGACCGTCGCGACGCCCGTGGGCGATGTCAAGTATCTGGTGAAGGACGGCGTCAACGGCTTCTTGGCCGCCTCGGAGAATGACTTCGTCGAGAAGATGCTCACCCTCGCAGGCGACCGAGCTCTCTGCGCCTCGATGGGCGAGAAGGCGAGGCAGACGATTCTGAAGGACTACTGCCTGGAGCGACTCGGCGACAAGCTCGACGCGATGCTTACCGAGCTTCGGGCCAAGCACCTGCTCTGAGGCTGAGCGTCTCAGCGAATACTGTTGCCTCGGTTTAAGTTGTCGTCCGCTCTCAGCTTCTCTCGGAGCTTTCACGTCCGCTTCGAGTTGCTCTAGTTCGGGGCTCAGAGCTTGCCCAGCAACCTACGATCGAATCGCCCGGGCTTCTTGAACAGCCCCAACGGGAACGGCTCGTCTCGTCTCTTGTTCCTTTCCGACTTCCATTCCAGAGCGAGCGATTTGAGCTCTTTGGCTGTGATCAAGACGACATTGCGGTTTAGGTGTTCCGCGGAATACTGAAGTGCGACAATGCCAGAATCCTCCGTGAAACCGGGGCCTATAACCAGAAAGACTGGGACGGGCTTGTCGGATTTCTCCATATAGCCATCAAACTGTTTCAAGTGGTCTTGGAGGTGCACCAGCCCCGGAGATTCCTTGCTCTTACAGTCCCACATCAGATACATGTCCTTGAAGCTGACCAGCCCGTCGGGCTTATTAACTCCTGGCTGCCTAAGTGGTGAGTGATTCAGCTTGGTCTCGAAAAGATAGGTGGTCGCATCCTCGAACTTGGACTCGGTTTGGATGTCCTTAGAAATTACTCCGCTTTTCCTCAGCAGCTCATAATCCCTCCTGGCGAGCGCTTCATAGACCTCGAACCATGCTGCTCGTTTGTCTTGGTCCGGAGGTCTGATCTGGAACGAATCATATCGCGCTACAATCCTCTGAATTCGATCGTGTTTTGAACCGCTCGTGGAGAGGCCAAGTTCGGAGCACCACTTTGAAAGGGCCTCATTGCTTGGCCCGCGCGGCGGGTGAGGCGCCAGAAGCGAAGAAGGTGGAATGTTCCGGACGACCCTCTCCATGAGAGCCTCAAGGTTCTCGCTTGGGTTGTAGTCCAACGCAGCGTTGGCAAGAGCATTCTGGAGAAAGTTTTTCTTGTGGACGAG
>QMNL01000210.1 GCA_003647755.1 Candidatus Coatesiibacteriota bacterium | reverse complement strand
TTCCTTTGCGGTGGCTCGACACCGCGCTTCAATAGACGGCTTCATCTCTTTCCAAAAGGCGATTGCTCCAGCAGTGATTGACATAGGATCGATGTCGCGTCAAGCCGCCGCACTCCAAAGGGTTAGGCTGCGTCAATCTGATTGTCGGGAGGGACAGTTGCAGGTTTTGATGGTTAGATTACTGTATTAGGTTTAGGTGGGTGCGCACAAGAATGTGCTGGGTCGAGACATGGCGCCGGCTTTGGTTGTGATAGTCTGTCTCTTTGGAAGGATGAGAGGTAGGAGGCATTGGCTGTATTGGGCAGTTATCGGGTTGTTATTCGTTGGGAGAGTTGCTGATGGTTGAGACCGATGACAGGCCGCTGATCGTTCAGAGCGACAGATCGGTCTTGGTTGAGGTTGGCAACCCGGCCTTCGAGGTAGCCCGGGACTACCTGGCACTGTTTGCCGAGCTGGTGAAGAGCCCGGAACACATCCACACGTATCGTATAACGCCGATCTCTCTTTGGAACGCGGCGGCCTCGGGCTTGACGCCGGAGAACATCATTGCGTTCTTGGGCCGCTACGGCAAGTACGAGACGCCTCAGAACGTTCGGCGAGACATAATCGACTACATGGGGCGCTATGGGCGGCTGGTGCTTCGTAAGCGTGGCGAGGACTTGATATTGGTCTCGGACGATGCCTCGCTCATCGCGGAGATAATGAACACGGAGCGTGTGGCCAGGTATGTCGGCAAGCGCGTGGGCGACCTCGAACTGCTCGTTCCCTCAATGCACAGGGGGGACATCAAGCAGGCAATGACTCGCATCGGCTACCCGGTGAAGGATGTGGCCGGCTACGTCGATGGGACGTTTCTGGAGTTTTCCCTGCGTGAGTTCACGTCCGACGGCGCCGAGTTCAAGCTTCGGGACTACCAGCTTGCCGCCACGGACGCCTTCTATGCGGGCGGCTCGTCCGAGGGCGGAAGCGGCGTCATAGTTCTGCCGTGCGGCGCTGGCAAGACAGTTGTCGGGCTTGCGGCGATGGCGCTTCTGAAGTGCGAGACACTGATAATCTGCACAAACATCGTGGCGATTCGGCAGTGGATGACGGAGATGCTCGACAAGACAAACGTGGCAAGCACGGATTTCGGTGAGTACAGCGGAGAGCGGAAGAACATTAAGCCGATAACGCTCACGACCTACCAAATGCTGACGCACCGCACGAGCAAGGATGCGGAGTTTCAGCATTTCAAGGTCTTCGATGAGAAGAACTGGGGTCTGATAATCTACGACGAAGTCCATCTGTTGCCCGCACCGGTCTTCAGGATAACGGCGGCACTTCAAGCGAGACGGCGCCTCGGTCTGACTGCGACGCTTGTTCGTGAGGATGGGCTGGAGGCCGACGTATTCAGCCTGATAGGCCCGAAAAAGTTCGACGTGCCCTGGAAGGACCTCGAAAACCGTGGCTTCATTGCCGAGGCGCACTGCACGGAGGTGAGGGTTGAGATGCCTAAAGATGCACGCCGCAGTTATTCTCTGTCAGCTCACCAGCAAAAGCACAGGCTTGCCGCGGAGAACTACCGCAAGCTGGAGGTAGTGAGACGGCTCGTGGCGGCGCACGAGGGCGAGCCGACCTTGATAATTGGCGTTTATATCCGTCAACTTCAGGAGATAGCGGATGAGCTTCAGGCGCCGTTCATTCACGGTGCGACGCCGACCGTTGAGCGGGAGATGCTCTATGATGATTTCAGGGCGGGCAAGATCAAGATTCTGATCGTCTCGAAGGTGGCGAATTTCGCGGTCGATCTGCCCGACGCGAGCGTCGCCATACAGGTCTCTGGCACGTTCGGGTCAAGGCAGGAGGAGGCGCAGCGGCTTGGGCGGATACTCAGGCCGAAGAGTCGCGGCCAGAAGGCGTTTTTTTACAGCATTGTCTCGAAGGATACGAAGGAACAGGAGGCGGCAATGAACCGGCAGCGCTTCCTGACCGAGCAGGGATACGCCTACAGCATCTACGACTGGCGGGAGCTGCTGGGCGAGTAGCCCTTAGGTTGTCGGTCATTGAGACCGTCTAGGCCCTTTGGAACGCCCTTGCTGGCCGCAGGACTCCTATCGCCCGATCTCATTTAGGGAGGCCATCTCCTCAGGACTCTCCCAATTCTTGGTTCTTATAGGTTTGGCCTTTGGTTGTGAGGAGCTGTGCGACCACCTGTCCGCAGGTAGCACCTACGGCTGCTCACGTTCATCCCCTTACGGGGATGCAGGAAGAACGCTTCAGTTGAGCAGGCCCGGGCACGATTACGGAAACTCCGCCTCATCTCTGCTCTTGACAACCCCCGGAGGCATACTTACTATCCTCTCAATGAAAAAGTGCCTTGTTGGGCAATAGGCTGCGGGTGTTCAGGCTACAATCGCTTGGGAAGGTATGATAATGAGCGAGTTTGGGCGGGAGGAGATACTCAGGAAGGTTGCCGCTGGGGAGAGCCTTGAAGGCCTCGACCTCTCGAGGGAGAATCTGGTAGAAGCTGACCTCACGAACGTCAATCTCAAAGGATGTAACCTCACGGGCGCCAATTTTTACGGCGCTGTTCTTGAGAGGGCGGACCTCTCTGGAGCGGACCTCTCTGGAGCGGACCTGTACAAAGCCGACCTTCTGGGAGTTAAGTTGGCCGGTGCAAACCTCTCACGTGCTCGTTTCAAGGACAGCGACCTCGGGGATGCGGACCTTTCGTCCGCCGATCTGACGAACGCGAATCTGGAGTGGGCAGACCTGAAGAATGCGAAGCTTTTGAACGCCAAGCTTGAGCGCTGCAATCTATATCAGGCTAACCTGAAACGAGCGGATTTGAGCGGCTCGGATTTTAGGGGCGCCAGTTTTGAGAATGCTAACCTCAGAGAGGCGACGCTGAAAAGGTGTTCGGGAGAGATCAGCAGTTTCTACAGGGCGAGGTTGACAGATGCGGATTTGACAGAAGCGAATCTTGCCGGAGTGAACCTAAAGCAGGCGGAGGTCAGCGGAGCGAACTTTAAGAATGTTTCGGGACTGAGTGCCGAGCAGATAGAATACGTTCGTGCGAACGGCGCACAGGGTTTGTGAGGGCAGGTTTCTCCTCATTCGATATCGGTCCTGAGTTCATTATCTCGGTGGTAAGAAAAGAGGGTATGCGGTTTTTTCGGGTGGTAGTTGTCTTTTGCCAGACACATAAGATGTTATTCTCAATCGGGGCAGTGATATGGACATAGGCGACAAGAAGCGTCTATCCGAGACAGCCAACCAAGTTCGCATCCTGGTTCTCAACATGTTGGCCAAGGCGCGTTCTGGTCACACAGGCGGGTCTCTTTCGGTGGTGGATATTTTGACATATCTTTATTTCTACAAGATGCGCCACAAGCCTGATGAGCCTCATTGGCCGGAGCGCGATCGGCTGGTGCTGTCGAAGGGGCACGCTGCACCTGCACTTTACGCTTTGCTTTCGATGTGCGGGTATTTCCCTCGTTCGGAGCTGTTCAAGTTGCGGCGGGTGACTGGCTCGCTGCAGGGCCATCCGGACATGCAGCGGACGCCCGGAGTTGATGCTTCGACCGGCTCGCTGGGTCAGGGTCTGTCGATGGCAAACGGAATAGCGCTCGGTCTGCGTCTTTCGGGGATTGCGTCCAAGGTGTTCGTGATTCTGGGAGACGGGGAGCTTCAGGAGGGTCAGATTTGGGAGGCTGCTATGAGCGCAGCGCATTACAAGCTGAGCAACGTGGTGGCGATAATTGACGCCAACCAACTTCAGATCGACGGCCGTGTCGAGAAGATAATGGGGGTTGAGCCGATAGCTGCCAAGTGGGAGGCGTTTGGCTGGAACGTGGAGGAAGTTGACGGCCACAATTTCTTGCAGCTCGACGCGGCCGTGAGCGGGATGGAGAAGTCGGGCAACGGCAAGCCGAACGTCATCGTGGCGAGGACAATTAAAGGCAAAGGCGTGTCGTTCATGGAAGGAAAGTATCAGTATCACGGTGTCGCCCCGAAGATGGACGAGCTTCGGCGTGCAATGGACGAGCTCGGGGGCGAGGTCATTATCGAGGAGGACAGCTGATGGGGCTTGGCGATCTCTGCGCCGGGGAAGAGTTGAGCAGTCTTCGGGACATTTATGGCGAGACTCTGGTCGAGCTCGGTGAGACGAACAAGGATATAGTCGTTCTCGATGCTGACCTGTCGCAGTCCACAAGGACCTCGCGGTTCGGGGCGAGATTCCCTGACCGTTTCTTCAACATGGGGATATCCGAGCAGGACATGATCGGCACTGCCGTAGGGCTTGCCCTGGCGGGCAAGGTCCCGTTTGTGAGCACTTTTGCCATTTTCGAGACGGGCCGGGCCTGGGAGCAGATAAGGCTTGGGCTTGCCCTTTCGCAGTTGCCAGTGAAGCTCGTGGCCAGCCACGGTGGGATCACGGTCGGCGAGGATGGCCCCACGCATCACTGTGCCGAGGACGCTGCTTTGATGCGAGTTCTTCCGAACATGACGGTAGTTTTCCCGGCGGATGCGTGCGAGATGCGAAGCGTCATTATGCAGAGCTTGTCCATGAGGGGCCCGATCTACGTTAGGGGCTCTCGAGAGAAGTTTCCCGACATAACGTGCAGCGATACTGAGTTTA
>QMNL01000209.1 GCA_003647755.1 Candidatus Coatesiibacteriota bacterium | reverse complement strand
TTTCTCGTCGCGGCTTGACGCGACATCGATCCTATGTCAATCATCGCTGCAGCAATCGCCTTTCGCAAAGGGATGAAACTGTCTATTGGAGCGCGGTGTCAAGCCACCGCAAATGAAAGCGGCGTCAAGCCGCCGCACTCCAAAGGGCTAGAACCATCTGCGCCAATCTGATTATCGGGGGCGATGCGACAAGCATTACCGTTTGGTTAATGACTCCTCCGTCAGCTCTGGTTTTTCTCCAGCAGGATCCCTATTGCGGCGCGCTGCGCAGCACGTCTAACGTAGAAATCGAACGGCCCGAGGGCTTTGTTCTGGTATTCTGCCGCTTTCATCAGCGGCTTGAGGAATCTGCGGTCGCCGAGCCGTCCTAGAAACTCAGCCGCAAAGATACGTTCCTTGAAGTCGCCATTCATCAGGACATTTTGAAGCCTTTTTTTGGCTTTTTCGCTGTTGAGAATGGCGGCCGGATAGGAGACGAAGAAGAGCTGCCTGTATGATTTGGCGGACTCCATTGGGGAGAACCCGACGTATTTGCTGTCGAGGTCGCGGAACCTCGACATGACGAGCCGCTTCACGGTCGGGCTGTCGCTCATTTGGCCGAGTGCGATCGCGGCCTGTCTGCCTATGGCTGGGTTTCTCTCTACCAGGTGGAGGATGCTCTTTGCCGCGTGTGCATAGTGAAGCTCTCCCAGGGAGAGAACGCATCCCCGCAGGACAGCCGTGCTTCGCTCCGTTCGGAGTATCTTTAGGAGTCGTTTGGCTACTTCGTTAGCGAGGTCGGCCGCCCCGAGCTCGGCAGTCAAGCTTCCGAGCGACTGGGCGGCGTAAGCCCTGAGAGCTGCGCTAGGGTCGTCAAGCAGGCCCATGATCAGCTGGACAGGCTTACGACCTCCCATCTTCACCAGGGCCTCCGCAGCGCTTCTTCGGGTCCTACGGTCTTCGCTTCTGATCGCCTGGGTAAGGGCCGGCAGCGCCTTGCGGTCGATTGCGGCGAGCGCATCTTTTGCGGAGGAACGAACGAGCCTCTCCCTTGCGCCAAGCATTGGGATGAGCTTGCTGATGATCGCGTCGGATGGGACGGGTTTTTTGGCGCAGATATCCGCCCCTCGCCTCTTGATGCGGCTATCGGGGTCTGACAGGAGGCTCAAGAGAACTTGTTCGGGCACGGGCTCCTGGACATACCATAGAACGTAGGCTGCACGGAGCGCTATCTCCTTATCATCTGACTGGGCGGCATCCAGAATCTCCTTGAGCATCTGCTTCCGGCCTGCCTGGTAGAGCGCAAACTGGCAATGGAGCCGAACAACCGGGTCTGGCTCGGTTTTGAGCACATCCAAAGCAAGCCGTTCAACATCGGGGTCAGGCAAGAATGCGAGGGCCAGCATGGCCTGCGACCGAATGAACCTGTTATCGGACTTTAGCGCTGAGATGAGCGCCTGTTTGGCCTTTACGCCGAGGTCCACAAGACCCCTGATGACGAAGTAATCGTAGTATTCGTGAGATGCGGCTTTCAGAAGCGCCTGCGCAGTGGCGGCGCTGTCGATGTAAGACAGCCCCAGAAGGGCGTATCTTCTGGCGCTGGGCTGTCTCCCGTCAACAACAACGACTGATTTGGAATCGGCTGCGATGACGCTCTCGAGATACTGCACCGTCTCGCTCACGAACTCGTTGTCCTCGCCCTCGTCCTGCTTGACAGCCGACAGAAAAGCACGAGGCGTGTATCTGCCGGGCAGTATGTAGTCGTTGTCCTGGTGCTCCGCGATCTGCGTGAGCTCCTTTCCCAGGAGAGCATTCGAGATGAATTGCATCTCCTCGGTGATTATGTCCGGGAGGTCTCTGAAGAACAGCCTCGTCAGGGACTTGTCACGCTCGCTGTCGATGTCCTGCTGGACGTAGTTTGTGCAGTAAAACGTCATGTATCGTGCGAGCGAGTTGGCCTCCGCCGCAATGGCGGACCTCAGATCGCCCCGCTCCACGAAGTACAGCACCAGCTGCTCCATCTTCTCTGCAAGTTCAATGCTGTTCTCGCTTGAGGCGGAGAGGGATACGAAGGCCGAGGCGCCCTTCATATCTACTAGGCCCTTTACCGCCTCGGCTCGAACTGTCTCGTTGGGGTCCTTACTTGCATCCTTAAGTGCCTTGGCCGCCGCATCGGTCTTCATTCTGGAGAGAATCCGCACCGCCTTGAGCCTGTTGGCAACAACCTTGTCCGAAAGCGCAAAAGCAAGGGCCGGAACCGTGTCAGGCGATTGAAGCCGACCCAGCATGTCGATCCCCATTGCCCGATACTTCGCAACACCGGACTTGAGCAGTGCCTCGGCCGATGCGATGTTCTTGATGCGGCTTAGGGCCGAGGCGGCCGCATGACGAACCGGCTGTCGGCTGTCGCTCAGAAGCTTCTTGAGATCGGGGATCGCCTTCACCGCTCCGCTCTTAGCCAGTGCGTCCGCCGCCGCGATGATCACCCTCTGGTGAGGGTCGTAAAGCGCCTTCACTAGCGCATCGATATAGACATCGCCCTTCATTCCCGCGAGCCTCTTGGCCGCGCGCACCTTCGCCGCCGGCCCCTTGCTTCCCGAGAGGATTACGACGGCCGAGTAAGGGCTCGGCGCACATCCCACAAACAGCGCCAGAACAACCAATGCACAAAAACACTTGACTAGCCTGATACTAAACATCGATCACCTCGCTCAATTAGTGGCAAAAGCCTCACTGTAGAAGGAAACGACGGCGGCTCTTTGCGCCCTCAATCACCATGTTTATGGCGCCTCTTTCAAGAGGCTCCCAAGCCTCGTCGATGCCTTTTTCAGTGAGAATCTTTCGCAATTTCAAGTATATGTCAAAACCTGAGGGCCTCACTATGAATGCAACATATTCCGTCTTCGGGTCGATCCCGTTGATCTCCGCCTGCCAGTCCGAGGACTTCGCCCTCGTCTCGTCAAATGTCTCGCCCGGACGGCGTCGGATCACGATGCTGTTTCCACCGACCATCTTCGTTACGTAGTATTTTCGGATATATCGACCAAAAAACGGATTGACCCTCCCGTTATCGCACTCGAAGTAAAGCGCACGCTTGGCGCTAGCCCGCTGAACCGGTTTGCCAAGCTCTATCCTGTGCCGCTTGAGCCTGAAATCTGCCGGCACCAGCGCCCGAAGCCTTCTGAGCTCATCCTCATGTCGCTTACGGTCCAACTTCAACCTGTCCAGCTGCGCTGCCAATTTGGCGATTGAGCGTTCAAGCTCTTTCTGTTGCGAAAGCCGCCTCTTCAGCTTCTCAAGCGCCTCAATCGAATTCCTGGCCTGCCGTCTCTGGCGAGCTTCGGCCATCAGCGTTTCAATTTCTGCATTCAGCTTCGATAGGTCGAGACTCAGGGTAGAAAGCTCCTTCCTAAGTGGAGCAGGGGCGGTCATACCGAGCGTGTGCATAATTTCGACGGCGATCATGAAGACCAGCACACCCACAGTGCAGGCTAGTATGTCGAGAAAGGAGAAGCTGAAGAAACCGACTTCAGACGATCGTGAGCCCTTTGCCAACCTCTAGGTCCTCGAGAAAGCGATGTTCAAGAGAAAAATATCTCCCAATCCTTCAGAACAGGCTCGTAGCCAACCTTGAACCCGGACCTCTCAGAGAGCTCACGCAGCTTGTTGAACGTCGCTATTCCTGATGGCCGGACGAGGAAAACAACGTACTTGCCCGGCGGGTTGATGCCGGCCGCCGAGAGCCACGCCTCAAACGAGGTCGCCGCGAACCTCTTATCCGTCATCGGGACGGTTTTGTCGGCGGGCCAGATGACCGCCTCGGTCGCACAGCACTCGACGTAAATCGGCTCTGGCAAGGCGGCTGATTCTGAGGAGCGCTTAACTGTCGCCAGGACGAACCTGCTGGCTTTCAGCATGGCCGCTTTCATGCGGAGGTCCTCGAGCTCCGAGGTGAGTTTTTGATCGGGTTGTTTGCGCCTCGCCAAGAGCACTTGGAGATGTTCCTTTTTGCGTTCGAGCTGCACTATCGAATGCTCGAGTTTGTCGAGCTTGGCCCTCTGCTGCAGGCGTTCGGTTGGCGGAGGGATGGCTTGGTCAGCAAGGAATCGGCTGTCCTGGGCGATCTGCTCTTTCAGCTGTTTAAGTTGCTTCTGTTTCGCCGCAAATTGGCTTTTACTGCCCAGGATGTCTTTCTTAATCTTCGATGTATCGACTAGGTCCTTGCTGTAAGTGACGAAGATGAACAGAAGGAAACTCAGCGCGCCGATTGTGCACGCCAAAAGAGACATGAACGGGAAGTGAAGAACTTCGACCTGTTGGTCGGAGACCAATCTACGCGTCTTGGCCAAAATCTATTCCCCTTTCAAGATGAGCAAAGACAACTCTGGACTTAAGTATCCCACAACAGAGCCTCCAAGCCTAATCGCATCTGCCCTACTGGGTCAACAGGCATACACGGCGACTGACAACTCAGCGGCCTTCATAGAGTCAACACACAAGCTTTGGCAGGAGTTTTCGCATTTTTCGGGAGAGGAGTGTTGGGTCCCAGGCCGCAAGGCGGTGATTTGGGCGTGCGAGAACTGGAATCAGTGAGCTGAACACCGCCAGCCCTAACGGGGCTGAATGTGAGTAGCCCCACGTGCAACGT
>QMNL01000208.1 GCA_003647755.1 Candidatus Coatesiibacteriota bacterium | reverse complement strand
GATGCCTGCTGCGTCCAGGCGTAGCCTCTTCGCAAGGTCGAAAGTCTTCTGCATTTGCTCTTTTGTCTCGCCAGGAAGCCCCACAATGAAGTAGCCCTTTGTTATGAGGCCCAGTTTTCTCGCGGCCTTCACAAGTCGCTCGATCCTGTCCATCGAAATAGGTTTCTTGATGATGTTCTTCAAGACGTCTGGATCGCCGCTCTCTATCCCCAGCGTTATCTCGTAACACCCGCTCCGTTTCATCTTCTTGAGAACTTCTTCATCCAGGCCCCAGATAGCGATACCTTGCGGTGTGTTCCAGGCAAGGTCTAAACGTCTGTCAACCATCCCGTCAAACAGCTCTATGGCCCTGCCTCTCTCGAGCGTAAGATTATCGTCAATGAACTGGATCTCTCGGACCCCATATCGCGCAATCAAATGCTCCATCTCGTCCAGGACCTTCTGGACGGACCGTGTTCTCTGCCTGTTGCCCCAGAATTTCGAAGTGGCGCAGAATACGCAGTGCCCCGGACACCCCCGCGAGGTCATAATCGGCGTATTCGGGGACCTCAAGGAAGTGCCGGACTGAGGTATGTTAGTGTCAAAGTAAATCTGCATAGGCAACAGGTGTCTGGCGGGCAGAGGAAGCTCGTCGAGGTCCTCAATAAAAGAGGTCTTCTCATTTACCACTATTCTGCCCTCCGTTTTGTATCCGAGGCCATCTATTTGAGAGAAATCACCTCCGTCGGACACGCTTTGCATCAGGTCCCGCATCGTGTATTCGCCCTCGCCGATCACTACGAAATCAATGTAATCTCTCCGAAGGCTTTCTTCCGGCAGCGCGGAAGGATGCTCTCCACCAACAACCGTGATCGGAACTCCGCATTGCTCCTTGGCCAGCCTGCAAATCCTGCACATGTCCGGAAACTGGCTCGATAAGAGGCAGGAGACGCCCACAACGTCCGGGGAAAACTCGCTTATCTTACTCTCAATCTCCTCGTAACTCAGGCCGGCGCGAACGTATCCTCCGTCCATGCGATGTCGGTTGCGGAAACCCTCCGCCGCCACATCGAGGACCCTCACGTCGTAGCCCTCCTGCTCCAGCACCGCCGCAACGTACGCTAGCCCTAGCGGCGGTGTCAGGTCTATCTTGTATCCCCTTGGCGCCGTGTAGTGAGGGGACACTAGCAGGATTTTCTCGATACCCCTTTGGAGGCGCACCATATAAGAACTCTCCTTTAGCGAAGTAGTAAGGGCTCATGCAAGAGACCGTAAACTCTATCGGAGGCGAGGTTGCGTTAAAGGTCCACGGAAGTCAACATTAGAAGTATAGCGAAATAGGAGACCATACAGGGTAAACAACATCAATACACAGATGAATCAGAACAATTGCCGCCTCACGCGCTTAGTCAGACCAGAGAAAGAGCCAACCATGTGCCCCCCACTGCGATGGGCGACTAAGAATCATAAGTGGGTCCGGAAAGCCCGCGGCGTGCTATTCGCTCGCTAGCTGGCCGAGTCGTTCTTCACCAAGAAGTTGTTGATGGCGAGGTAGTCGAGATGGCCGAGCTTGAACGCCCGAAGTGCGTCGTATGGCGTGCAAACTATCGGCTCCTCGTGCATGTTGAACGAGGTGTTGATCACGCTGGATAGTCCCGTCATCTCATAGTATCGTCTCAGTATGCGATAGTAGGATGGGTTGTCGCTCTCGTGGATGAGCTGCGGCCTCGCCGTGCCGTCAACGTGAACCACGCCGGGGCACTCGCGCTTCATCTTCGGCGTGCAATCGAACGCTATCGTCATGAACTTCGCCGTGTACTCGGCACCCTCAAGCCCCAGGTAGCACTCGTGCGCCTTGTCCGCAAGCGTGACCGGCGCAAACGGCATGAACTCAGTCCGCTTCAGCTTCTCGTTCAACCAGTCGTTCACCGATGGGTCAGTCGCCTGATACAGAATCGTCCTGTTGCCGAGCGCCCGCGGGCCATACTCCATACGGCCTGCGAACCTGGCCACGACCTTGCCCTGCGTCAGCAGCGTCGCTATTGTCTCCTCGATATTGGGGTCCTTCTTAACCTTCAACCCGCTGAATTTACGGAGCTCGCTCTCCACGGCCGCGTCGTCAAACTCCGGCCCGAAATAGACGGTGTCGAGCTTGAACGGCTCAAGCCCTGTCCTCTCCGCAAGGAACATGAGCCCCGCTCCAAGAGAGAGACCCGCATCGCTCATCCCGGGATGCACGAATATCTCGTCAACCTGCTCCAACTCGTGCAGCTTCTGGTTCAGCCGAACGTTCCCGGCAACGCCGCCCGCCAGCACGAGGCGCCTCAGCCCTGTCTGCTCAAGCCCATGCTGGACGAAATCGACGACTACGTCCTCGAGGCGCCGCTGCGCCGCTGCTGCGATGTCCTCCGGGCTGAACTTAGCGAGTTCTTTATAAAGCCCTCTTTTGAAGCTCTTGGTCAAAAGCGGCGGCAGAACGAATCTCTTCTGGTCCCGTGAGAGCGAGAAGAATCTCATCATCAGTGGGTAGGCCTTGTAGGGATCTCCGCGGGCGGCGAGGCCTGTAACCTTACCGGCGTGCTTGAGCGGATTGAAGCCGAGAAACTGCGTGATCTCGCCATAGAACTGCCCCGCCGAGGCAAGCGCCGGCATGCCGTACATCAGCCGCACCTTCCCGTCTTTGCAGTAGAACAGCCCGCCTGAAAGCCCATCCCCGATGTTGTCGATCGTAACGCCGAGCGACTCGGGGAAGCCGGAGGTCATAAACGCCGAATATGCGTGCGTCAAATGGTGGTCACAAAGGACTATCTTCCGCCCAAGGTGCCGCTGCACGAGGGATTTGCACAGCCACTCCACGAACGATCGCAGGGGCCAGCACTTGCGGACCAGCTGGTGGTAGTGCATGTAAACCTTCTGCTTGAGGTTCAGGAAGTCGTGGTTGTAGTCCTTGAACTGCTTGGGGAAGAGCCGATAGACGAAATGATACTTGTTGGCCGCCACGACAGCATCTACGTCCTCGAAATCTATCCCCGCCTCAGAGAGGCAATACTTGATGGCAAGCTCTGGAAATCCGGCGCTGCACTTCTTGCGGTTGAATCGCTCCTCGGCAGCGGACGCGACGATCTTGCCGTCTATGAAAAGCGAGGCGTTTGCGGTGAAGTCCTCGCTGAAGCTCAGGACGATCCGCTCTCTCGGGGTCTGCACTATAGCGATTTCCTCGATTTGAACATGGCTTTCAGCCAGCCTGTGATCACCTTGCGGTCCAGCGAGTAGAGGTAGTTGTATTCCGTGAAGCACGAAGCATCACACGCCTTGCACGGCACTTTCTTGACCGCATCAAACGCCTCCTTGAAGCCGACATCGAGGAAGTTCTTGGCCTCCATAAGCTCGATCAGAAGCGAGCAGGGATACACATCGCCGTTCGCATCGACGTTGCAGTAAAGCTGCCCCGCCCAGCACTTGAGCCCGTGCATCCTGTAAGGAAGCATCGGAACCGAGTAGTCCGGCCAGGCCAGAAGGAACTCAAGGTAGGGCAGAGTTGATGCTATCGGCGCACCGCGCCTCTTCTCCAATATGAGTTTCCGAATGGCCTTCCTGTAGTCCTCGTTTGAGGGAACGAAACCGTGCACGTCAACTCCCAGCCGCTCGTTGTGGTGGACCACCTGGAAAGTCGTGAGAAAATTATATTTCCTGGCTATGTCCAGAATGTAGTCGATTGAGTGAAGGTTGTGCTTGGAAAGAACTGTGATCGACCAGAACGGCAGCCTATTGGACGCAACCTTGATCGCCTCCAGCGCACGCTCGTGGCTGCCAGGCTCCCGGTTCAATTCGTGTGCTTCTTTGTCCCCGTCGAAAGCTATGATCATGTGCTCCAGCTTCGAAAGCTCGTGGATTCTATCCGGCACCAGGAAGCCGTTTGTGTCCATCGTTGTGTACATCCCCTTGAACGACGCGTAGTTGATAAGCTCCGCTATGTCATCGCGAACAAGCGGCTCGCCACCCCAGAAGCCCAGCCTTGTGCATCCCATTGCCCTGATCTGATCGATGAGCGAGAATATCTCGTCGGTTGTTAGCTCTCGCTGCTTTCTGAGCGGGATATTGCAGTAGCGGCAATGGGACGTGCAGTGGTTCGTTACCGACAGCATGACGTTGAGCGGCATCCGGTGGCCCAAGTAGTTCGCCCGGACGACGCCCATGCCCATCTCCACGATGTTCCTAAGCTTCATACTCCAAAAATCTCCCTAAACTCCCCGCAAAGCTACGCCAGAACGCCCAACGAGCCTGGCCAACCGGCCAATTCTCCTCGATCTCCCCTGCTGTTTCAATTCATCTGGCCGAGAACACCCCATACCAAGAAATAGTAGTCCGCCGGGACTAAACCGGCCTGAGCGCAAGCTCTATCCTCCGCTTCACACACGCGCCGCTTGAAAATCTCAATGGCCACTCTACTACAACAGTTGTCGCTTGTTTTATCAATTCGAAACCGCTCTCAGACTGAGAAACTGTCTCCAGTGGAAACCTGACAACATCTGCCTCAACATCAAAAGATAAAGACAGCTCAAATCCTCGATACGGGTCCCGCAGGCGAACCGCACTGACCCCCTTCAATCTGCCCGTCTCGGCAAGAGACCGCCAATCATCGCCGTCCT
>QMNL01000207.1 GCA_003647755.1 Candidatus Coatesiibacteriota bacterium | reverse complement strand
ATTCGGCAATTCTACCTTGTCAACGAAATACGTTAGGCTAACAACCGCCAGCACCAAATTATCACACTCTCAAACTCGGCTCGAGCATGACCATCAACAGAATCTGCCGGACTTGCCCTCCAAAATGACCCAGCCCCACTCACTCCCCGAAAGCAAAAGATAACTTTAGCAGAGATGCCGCGCGCTCTACAATAGACATTTGCTACATCTGCCACATCGAATCGAAGTTGTGCCCAGCCTGCGCCAAAATGACTGGGCACAGCCAGCCTTGCACTGGACAGTTAGGAAAGATTGAGCTAGTGCACATAGCTCAAGACGGCCAATGCTGAGACATACAGGGGTGTTTGGGACCCCAAAAAAAGAAGGAGCATATATGCTCCTCAATTCTTCGCTGCTCTTGACAAAACAAGTCGGGAAAGGCTCAGCGCCCCTGCTGCTAATCCAACAACTAAGTTGGATTCCACATCAGCAGGCACCGAGACCAACGCTTTCCCGCACGACACCTATGGAGAAATGCGGTGGGCGAAAAGGCCCATTTCATCCAGTAAGGACAAAGCCCTTTCCAAATCCAACATTCGCCTCTCGCCCTCAATAATATCTAAGCTTGATCCCTTCGCTTCCCAAAACCACAACATTCGTCTCACCGAGTAAGTAGAGCAGGTAGCGTGCCAGCTTGCACATCCGTTTTTGCGCTGTGCTTCCTTTCCCCTGTCCTGGACGTCAGCTACAACAGCTTGTTACGTTGGCGAGATTGTCTGTGAGCAACGGATCAACGGTTAGGATAGCCCGGGCTGGGCAGTTTTGCATGGAATCTGTAACAATAACTGACATGTAATTCGTGCATCGGCAGTAGCTTGGCTTAACAGGCAGGATACCATCAATGTAACAGAATATGACAAACACCGTCCACAAGATGACGAACCTTGTGATACACTCCAATCAGAGGCCCAAGTCAGACGAACGCCCCGCCGGCACCAGCCTGTTCACAGCGCCCATCAGCAGCACGCCAAACGCCTCACAGCCGGGGCTTGACCTGCGGCAAGCTCTTGTCCACACTTCCCCACAGGATTACGTATTTAGACACATTATTGGGACAGGAATATGTCACCTGTTACAGCACGTGGCGCGCATGTCGCGCCGATCGATGTGGTCATCGTCAGCTTCAACTGCAAGGAGCATCTTGCCAAATGTCTTGATGGGCTTCGGGAGTGCGGCCGCTCGTTGCAGTTGAGGACAGTCGTGGTTGACAATGCCTCGTCGGACGGAACGGTCGAGTGGCTTAGGTCAGCCCATCCAGAGGTGAGAGTCATTGAGAACAGCGAGAATGTCGGCTTCGCGGCCGGGTGCAATATGGGAATATTGTCTGGAGATGCACAGCTCGTTCTGCTGCTCAATCCAGACTGCGTGATTGATGCCGAGTCGCTGCACGGTCTAGTGGAATGCCTGACTGAGCACCCCAGGGCTGCTTGCGTTGCTCCCAGTCTGCGGAGTGGCGCTAGTATCACTCCGCCCGTGTATCGCTCCGTGGTTACGCTGCGTGAGTTTCTGGCGAAGATGCTCTTTCTCGACCGCGTTGTGAGTCGCATCAGGCCGCATAAGTCGCCAGCTGAAGAGAGTGCTCTCGAGGCCATTTCGCCCTCATCTATGGGGCGGAAAGCGGATTATGTTGTCGGCGCTTGTGTTTTGTGCAGAAGGGCACATCTGCAGTCCGTAGGGATGTTTGACCCCGGCTTCTTTCTCTATTTCGAGGACCAGGACCTCTCGTTAAGGCTCCGAGAGCGGCGGTTTGACGTCATGTTTTGCCCGACCATTGTGGTTGAGCACACTCAGGGCGCCTCGGCGGACCAGGACGTTGAGAGGACGATATTTGAATCGTATCGCAGTCTATGTTATTTCTTTGATCGCCATAAGGGTAGGGGCTCGCGCATGGCATTGCGGCCTGTAATTGCAGTTGGTGTGTCCATCAGGTTGACAGTTTTCGCCCTGGCGGTGGCTCTTGGCAAGCCCCGGGCGAGGCGCAGGTTGGGAGCCTATTGGCGCGTAATCAGAGAGATTGTGTTGTAGACAATAGGGAGACAGTCACGGTGGAGATCGCAAAGCAAAAGGAAGAGATTGTTTCGGCCCTGGCAGATTTCAATGACAAGCTGCAGCGGCTTCAGGACCATCTGATGAGCTCCGCATTCAGGTTGACCAGCGCTTCGGCAAAGAAGGAGATGCTTGCGAGCGTTTCCGAGGCGATTTCTCTCCTTAGGCCGGGCGTTGAGAAGCTAGCGGAAATCGTTGCCGCAATCGAAAGCTAAGGGCCGGGCGAGGCGCTGACAGGATCTAGGGCCGGAGACCACAGCAGGCGGTTACACGAGCCTGCCTTGGCCGCTCTACGGCCAGTTTTCGACTTGGTCTTGTGCGAAGAGTTTAGAGCAAACGAGTTCGAAGGAAGTGAGGAGAGTTGATGGTTAGTTCAAAACTTGTTGCTACTATATTTATTATCGTGCTCGTCGTCTGCTCAGCAGTCGCGGCGAGCGCCGCGCACGCACCGCGGCTTGCACACCTGACAGGGAGCGGAGAGATCGTGCTGCGTGTTCGCGACAACCTCTCCGGCGTTGACCCATCGTCAATCCGGGTCATTGTCGATGGGCAAGAGGTGCGGCCCTCGCTCACCAAAATACCGCTGGGATATCGCGTCTCATACACGCCGACCGCCTCATCGAGCGGCGAGCACAGCGTCGTCCTGTTCGCAAGTGACATGGCCAAAAACGCGATGCGCCGAGCCTATCGGTTCGTCAGCACTCGCCGCGTAGCAGCCGACAATGGACCCCAACCGCTACGGGAGGCTGCGCTGGCGCGACGTCCGCTGCTCGACCGCGTCGCTGATTCCGGAATCGATCCGATGCGATGTCTGGACACGTCCCAGACAAGGTTGCGACTGACTCCTGAGCATGGCGGGACCTGTGGCCTGCGGCATGTCTCAGCTCGAGCGACTATCTTGGCCGCGCTTAAGCCCGCACCACTATTCGATGTAAAGATATCAAAACAGCTGCGGGAGTCAGCGGCTGTGCAGGTTTATGATGTTACTTTCACCGTTTCGGGGACGGGTGCTTTAACCGAGGGATACGAGCTGTTCGTCGGCCTGATTGACCCGTCTGGTGAGGTCGTGTTCTACGAGCCGAGGCCCGGCTGCCGAGGGACCCCGCTTGAGCAGCTGAAGAAAACGGGCGAATCAGGGCTCAAGATGCGACTTTCGTTTGAGCGAGGTGAATTTGCTGGCAGCGGTTACACTTGGTGTGCAGCGGTCGCAAAGGCCCAATCTCCTGACCACTTGGCGAGCAATGTGGCCACCAGTCCTTTCGATGTCATACCGGGCGATTGTGATGTCCGGGCATCATCGGGCGATCCCGTCTCGTTGCCGTAACAATCGCAAGTGCTGTTTATCGCTCGCACGAGCTACGGCGAAGTCCGGTCTGCGATCGAGGCGGGGCTTGAGGCGTGCAAGTTCGATCCTGGCTCCAAGCGCATACTGATCAAGCCTAACATCGTCAGCGACCACGCTCCCGGGGTCGGTGCGACAGTTCATCCGGCGGTGCTCGAGGCCTTGCTGGAGCACTTTGGAGGTAACCGCTGCGTCATAGCGGAAAGCTGCGTTATCGGTGTTGACACTGACGAGACCTTCAGAAGAACCGGACTTGTCAAGATCGCCGCACGACACGGAGCCGAGCTTGTCAACCTCCAGAAAGCCAAGCGCGTCCCGAAGAAATGGGAGTTCGGCGAGCTTTTGCTGCCGGAACTCTTCGACCAGTGCGCATACATCGACGTGGCCAAGATGAAGACGCACATCCTGACCGGGGCAACCCTCTGCCTCAAGAACCAGAAGGGCATCCTGAGAAATGCGGACAAGATGCGGTTTCATAGAACAGGCCTTGATAGGGCTATTCCCGCGCTTTACGCAGTCCTGAAGCCCGACCTTGCCATTATCGACGCCGTTTGGGCGCTCGAGGGCGAAGGCCCCGGCAAGTTCGGCGAGCGGAAGGACCTCAACCTGATGCTTTTCGGCAACGACGCTCTTGAGCTTGATAACCTCGCACTGAGGATAATGGGGTTTGAGCCCGGCGAGGTCGGCCATATCGCACCTGTCGAGCTGGGCGAGATTCGGGGGGCGAGGCTGGAGGATGTGCGGACGAAGTTCAAGCGCTCCAAGGGCTACTACAGGCAAATCAACCTCTTCTACTTCCCCTGCGGGGCCTGCTCCGGCTGCACCAACGCCATCTCGGACGCGGTCAAGACGCTGCTCAAGCGACCCTGGAAGCACCCGCTCAAGGTCCTGGGTTTCATACTGAAGGGTATCCTCGGTAAACGCGTCTTCATCGCAGGTCCCGATGCCGCCTACCCTCACGTGCGCGGCCAGACAATCTGCATCGGAAACTGCGCAGCCAAGTTCGCAGCGCAAGAGAACCTGCCTCATGTCCCCGGCTGCCCGCCAAGACCCGAAGACATCCTCGACATCCTGTAGCCCCGCCGCAACGGCTGCTGAGAGCCCTGGGCCCGGTTGCTCTCGCCACGCTACGGCTAATTGTTGGGTCTGCCTATTCTGTTTTTGCCTGCTGTTCGTTATCGAGGCTTCGCTCATGCGTAGGCGAGGCGCCCCT
>QMNL01000206.1 GCA_003647755.1 Candidatus Coatesiibacteriota bacterium | reverse complement strand
TTGCAGATAACAGAATAATATGACCTGTGAATCCGGAGGAGCTAATATCCAGGCGGGCTGAGCAGATGGGGCTTCAGCTTGATGCTGCCATGCTTGCGAAGCTCGCCAAGTTCGTATCGCTGGTGGTGAAATACAGACGAGGCGCCTCATTGACCTCGCTAAAGAGTGCGTCGGCTATCATTGAGCGGCTGTTGGTTGATTCGCTGGCCGTTTCTCTGGTGGAGGGCGTCGATAGGTCGCGCTGGTGTGTCGATATAGGTGCGGGGGCCGGGTTTCCATCGGTTGCGGTGGCGATTGCGCTGCCTCAGACGAGTTGGGTGGCGGTCGATAGCTCACCGAGCAAAATAGCGTTTCTTAGATATGTAAGCCGTGAAATAGACCTTACAAGTTATAACGCGGTCTGCGCCAACTTCACGGAGTTCGCATCATCGCGACAGCGAGATTTCGACCTAGTAGTCATAAGAGGGCTGAGGCTGAACAGGAGGCTCCTCCGGGCGGTTCGGCGTGTCCTCTCAGAATCAGGCCGGGTAGTTCTCTATCAGCACACGGAGCGGTTCTCACAGCTCGACGTTTACTGCGAGCTGGCCTGCGGCGAGGCGCAAGCCCGGGAGATCGTGCTTGAGAAGGGCGTTCGTTCGCTGCGTTTTGAATACCATCGGCTTGACGGATTGGCAGAGCGATTGATTTGTTAGGGTTTTGGTGTTGTGATAGGTGGTATGAGGAGGACAGCATATTACACAGATGAAGGGCATCGGCGGGGCATGAGAGGTGTTGCCGCCAGCGTTCTCAATCTGGCATGGCGGGGGGTTCGCGAAGCGTGTGTAGGAAGGTAGGGCTGCGACAGACGAATTGTCTGGGGAGCGGTCGCGCAGAGCGTGTGGCGGCTGTCGATCGTGGATAAATAGTATGAGGGAGTCCGCAGATTACATAGATTGCGCAGAATACGGGGGAGTTGGTTGGGAGCATAGTTGGCGGGGTGAATCGGTTGCGGTGGCTTGAAATGGTTTGTATCTTGCGGGTCTAATCTGCGAAATTGGCGTAATCTGTGGTTAACTCTCTCTTGGTTAATAAGAGAGGGATGTTTCACGTGAAACATCTCTGCGGTATTCTTCTGGAAAGTGTGTGAGCAGGACAATCTCGATAGTCAACCAGAAGGGCGGCGTTGGCAAAACTACGACCGCGGTCAACCTCGCTTGCGGACTCGCTCTCGCTGAGCAGCGGACGCTCGTGGTGGATATGGACCCCCAGGCGAATGCGACGATGAGCCTCGGCCTTGCGCCCGCAGAGCTCGAGAGCACCGTTTTTGATGTCCTTATGGAGCCGGAGTTCCTTGAAAAGGCAATCTACTCAACATCGGTCCCAAACCTCGCAGTGTTGCCAGCAAACACAGACCTCGTCGCCGCAGAAGTCAAACTCATCAAGGACGAGAGGCGTATGTTTCGGCTTAGGAAGGCTTTAGCAAGGGCCCGCGAGCGGTTTTCGTTCATCATCATTGATTGCCCCCCGTCCCTCGGGATGCTCACTGTCAACGCCATCTGTGCGTCCAGCAGCATCATCATTCCTCTGCAGTGTGAATACTACTCGCTGGAGGGTCTGTCCAGAACGCTGGAGGCCATCCGCATCTTCCGGGAGACGCTGGGCCTCGATATCGAGATAGCAGGGCTTCTGCTAACGATGTTTGATTCCAGGACAAAGCTCTCCAACGAGGTCGCCTCCGATATCAGGAAGCACTTCCCAGACAAGGTTTTCGCGACGGTGATCCCGCGAAACGTGCGCGTTGCCGAGGCGCCGGGTTACGGCAAGCCGGTCATGTTGTATGATGTTGCGTCGCGAGGTTCGCAGGCGTTTTTAGGATTAACAGAGGAGTTTTTGACAGGTGAAGCAAGAAAAGCGGCTAGGCCGGGGGCTAGAGGCGATACTTGGTGAATCGGGTAGAGATGCGACGCGGCCCGGGGTCGTTGAAATCGCTCTTGACTTGCTGACGCCAAACAGCCTCCAGCCGAGACAGCGTTTTGACAAGGAGAAGCTCTCGCAGCTCGCCGAATCCATCAAGGCCAGAGGGGTCGTTCAGCCGATAGTTGTCCGGAGGACGGACGGCGGGTATGAGATAGTGGTAGGCGAACGGCGATGGCGGGCGGCGCAGATGGCGGGTCTTCGCAGTATCCCTGCGATCGTGAAGGACCTGTCGCGCTCCGACATTCTGGCGACAGCGCTTGTCGAGAACATCCAGCGCGCCGACCTAAATGCTCTGGAGATCGCATCTGCGTTTGACAAGCTGCTGAACGATGCGAAACTCTCGCACGCGCAGATAGCAGGGATGGTTGGGATGAACAGGAGCTCTGTTACGAACTACTTGAGGCTTTTGTCGCTGCCGGAGAGCATAAAGGCCGATCTTCTGGACCAGAAGCTCTCGATGGGGCAAGCGCGGGCGCTTCTCGCTATCAGCGACAGCAGGAAGCAGCGGGCGCTTGCGGACATGATAATCTCTCGGGGCCTCTCGGTTCGGCAGGTCGAGAAGATGGCGAAGCGGCTGGTGGAGCGAAAGCCTCGCCGCGTTAGCGTTCATGCGCCAGAGCTGGCCGCCCTCGAGGAGCAGTTGTGTGCCCTGCTGGGCACGAAGGTCGTGATCCGGGCGGGCAAGAAAGGCGGCGGCAAGATATTGATCGAGTATTATTCGGAAGACGATCTCGAAAGGCTTTTGTCAACACTGAAGGGCTAGCACTATGGGCACAGGACCGAAAACGGAACTCAACGCTTACCTGGCCAAGGGCACGAACTTCAAGGGCGAGCTCCGCTTCTCGGGCATCGTGCGATTGGACGGGATATTCGACGGGAGAATTATCTCCGATGGGACCCTCGTTGTGGGCGAGACAGGCGTTTTGAAGGGGGAGATTCATGTCGGGGAGCTTCTTTCCAGCGGAGTAGTAGAAGGCACAATCAAGGCGACAAGGGCCATTGAAGTGAGCGGGCAGGGGAAACTCTTGGGCGAGGTCTTCACGCCCTCGCTGAACGTGGCGCCGGGCGTTTTGGTTGAGGCGCAGCTTCGCGTCGGCGCGGGCTCCGGGGCGGTCTCTTCAAGGGGGTCGGTGGTTGGCTCCTCAAGGCCCAAAGATGACCGCTGATGAGCCGCCGCCCGAGCGTTTGTGCGATCGTCGTCCGATATGCCTCGGATTCGCCCCTTGAGGCGTGCCTTGCCTCGTTGAAGCGATCGAGCGTGGTGCCTGACGAGGTCTGCATCATTGACAACAGGCCTTCTGACGGCCTCGTCGCTGGCGTTGAGCAGAGGTTCCCCGACGTGGCTGTCTATCCGCAAACGCACAACATAGGTTTTGCGGCGGGCTGCAACGAGGGTATAAGGCGGACGAAGTCAGAGCTTGTGTTTATCGTCAATGACGACACGACCGTCCATCCTCACTGCATAAAGTATCTTGTGGCAGCGTTTGAGAAGAACCCGCGGCTGGGGGCATGCCAGCCGAAGATACTCTCCGCACAAGACCCCAGCTGTTTCGAGTATGCAGGCTCGTCGGGCGGGTTCCTCGACATGTTCGGCGTGCCATTCTTGAGGGGCCGCATCATCGACACGGTCGAGAAGGACCGGGGGCAATACGATGATGAGCGCGAGGTCTTCTGGGCCTCGGGCGCAGCCCTAATGCTCAGGCGTTCCGTCCTCGATGAGGTCGGCCTCTTTGACGAGGCATTCTTTGCGCATCAGGAGGAAATCGACCTGTGCTGGCGGATGCACATGATGGGTTTCTCCGTGAGAGCCGTGCCCCAGGCGATAGCTTATCACATCGGCGGTGGGACGCTGCCATACACCAGCCCTCTCAAGACGTTCTATAACTACCGCAACAGCTGGAGATTGATGGTGAAGAACTTCTGCCTGTGGCCGCTGGTTATAGTCCTGCCGTCGAGGCTCCTTCTGGACCTGGGGACCGTTCTTTACTTCCTAGCCAAGGGCAAGCCCAGGCACGCATTTGCCCTGGCCAAGGCGCTCGTGTGCGCGTTCGCCTCGCTTCGGTCAACGCTTCATGGAAGGGCAAGGGTGCAGTCGGTTCGCAAGATGAGCGAGAGCGGGCTGCACGACTTGATCTATCGCCGTCCGCTGCTGATCGATTACTTCTTCTGGCGCAAGCGAACGTTCTCACAGCTGCACTTTCCGAGAAGTCGCCTTCTGATGGGGAGGACATCCGGAAAGGGCCGGCATTGACCGGGGCACAATATATAGATTAGAGGACAAACCGTCTAATGACCAATCAAACAAACGGAGGCAACAGCGTGAATCAACAGCGCGGGTTCTTCGGGGCCCTTTTCGATCTGTCGTTCTCGGAGCTGGTTACGACCAGGGTAATCAAGTTCCTATTTGTGCTTGCGATTATTGGCGCAGCGATTGCATCGGTTTTTTACATCGGCGTGGCATTCGCGCACTCAACGGGCGTGGGCGTTTTGATCCTGATCATCTCGCCGCTGATCTTCATCGTTTATGTAACGATAGCGCGGATTTGGCTTGAGGTGCTCATTGTTGTGTTCCGCATATCAGAGGACGTGAAGAGGATCGCCGATAAGGAAGCCGGCGGGGCGTAGGGCAGATCGGCCACGGGGCGATTCGGCCCGGGGTCTCTGACTATTCAATGATGTGTATATTTTCCTG
>QMNL01000205.1 GCA_003647755.1 Candidatus Coatesiibacteriota bacterium | reverse complement strand
TTAAGGATGCGCCTTCATCGGCTTATTCTGCTTGCCAAGCTGCGATTTGGCGATACGGGCCTCGTTGCTGGCGGGAAAACGTTTCGAGACGTCTGTGAAGAACTTTGCGGCTTCTTCCTGCTTGCCAAGCCGTTGGTAGCACATCCCAAGCCTGAGAAGCGACTCCGCCGTCCGGTCGCTCTTGGGATACTTTTCAAGCAGACCTTTATATTCTTTAATCGCTTTTTTGTATTGTCTGGCGGCAAACAGCGACTCGGCGACCCAGTACTGCGCATCGTCGGCCACCGAACTATTCGGGTAGGCAGCAATATAGTTCCTGAATCCCATAATGGCCGACCGGTAGTTGCCGCTGTTATAGTCCTTTCTGGCCGCCGCGAAAATGCGCTTTCTCGACCTATGCCCCTTATCTCTTGCGTTCTTCTGAGAGAACCTGTCGATCATGTCCTCCAGGTCCAACACCGCTGCACGAAGCGATTCCTGCTGCTGAGACACGTCATCCACCGAGGCGCAAAGCTCGTCAAGTCGCTGGGCAAGTTCCTTGAGGCTCTGTTTGGTCTCCGCGTCTTGAACCCGCGCACGCCGCGACAGCTGCTCGACTTTCCTCTGTAGCGAATTCAGGTCGTCTCTCAGCTGCTCACTCTTCCGTTGGTTTTCCGTCGCAAGCTTGCCGACCTCATCGGTTTTGGTGCTGACTGCCCGCATCTTGCTGGTTGAGGCGCACGAGAACAGCCCAACCGACAGGGCAAGCAGAAAGGCGATCCTCAGGAGACAGCGTGCAATCCTGCGAGCGCTCATGGTGTCTCCGGGGTCCTATTTATGGCTGGCCGCATGTCCTGCACGCTACCATTTTGGAACATCATTTATCTATGATCGCAAAGTGCGCCCGGCGATTCACTGCCCAGGCCGCCTCATTGTGACCTAGCGCCAAGGGCCTCTCCTCGCCGTAACTGATCGTCCTAATGCGATGTGGCTCGATTCCCATGTCAATCAGGTAATCTTTCGCGGCCTCGGCTCGCCGCTCACCCAACGCGAGGTTATACTCGTTGCTGCCTCGCTCATCGCAATGCCCCTCTATGAGAATCGAAAGCTCAGGGTGATCGAACATGATGAACGCGATCCGATTGAGGACTTGGCGGGCCGTCATGTTGAGATTGGACCGGTCGAACTCGAAGTGTATATCCTCGAAGTTCATGCTCTCGCCCGCAGTCGTTTCGGATTGAGCCGCTGCCGTCGGCTCGGCCTCCTGTTGCTGTGGTCTCTCAGTCGCCCGCTGCGTGGGCTGTGCCTGGGCCTCTTTCTTGAGGTCCCTTGCAGCCTGCTCCCTGACTTTTGGGCCGCAGCCGCCGAAGCACACAAGAATGAGAAATAGAACAACGGAGAGAACCGACGCTCGTGCTGTAAATCTCAGCATCTCAACACCCAATTTCCCATAAATTTATTGTCAAGCGTAAGACGTTCTCCATCGTAGCGATAGCGCTCTGTCGGGTCAAGTGCAGGTTGAATCCCCGATAATCAGATTGAGGCAGCTGGTTGTAGCCCTTTGGAGTGCGGCGGCTTGACGCCGCTTTTTCTCGTCGCGGCTTGACGCGACATCGATCCTATGTCAATCATCGCTGCATCAATCGCCTTTCGGAAAGAGATGAAGTTGTCTATTGGAGCGCGGTGTCAAGCCACCGCAAATGAAAGCGGCGTCAAGCCGCCGCACTCCAAAGTCACCCAGCGGGTGCAACTTACAGACCGATGGCTCCCGAGCTCACAGCCTCTGCGCAGCGGCAAAGCGCGTTCATCCCACCATTCGGCTTGCCAGTAATCTGATTACTGAGGTTGGCGCCTGCCGACCATCAGTTATGCTCTGTCCAGGACCTCGCGTGGGTCGGTGATCACGCCAGTGAGGGCGCTCGCCGCGACAGTCGCGGGCGAGGCGAGGTATATCTCTGCCCTGTTGCAGCCCATACGACCCTTGAAGTTACGATTGGCCGTGCTGATACAGACTTCCCCTGGGGCAAGGACGCCCTCGTGCGCCCCCAGGCAGGGACCACACCCGGGGTTGAGAACGATCGCTCCGGCATCTACCAGCGTCGCGATGTAGCCCGCGTCCATCGCGGTGCGGAGTATCTCGCGGGAAGCAGGAAGCACCAGAAGCCGCGTGCCAGATGCGACGTGTCTGTCTTTCAGTATTGCAGCCGCAACGGCAAGGTCCTCAAGTCTTCCGTTCGTGCACGTCCCGACTAGCGCCTGGTCTATCCTCACGCGCTTTAGCGCACCCACAGGGGCAACGTTGTCAACCGTGTGGGGGCATGCCACCTGTGGCTCGAGGCCCGAAATGTCGATCTTGACAACCTGCCCGAAGTTGGCGCCAGGGTCAGAGTGAACCGGGGCATACCCGCTGCGCTGTCGCTGTGATAGCCATTCACGTGTTTTGCCGTCCGGTGGGACGTATGCGTTCTTGGCGCCCATCTCCGCCCCCATGTTGCACAGGACCATTCTGTCCGCGATCGCCATGGCCGACACCACCTCGCCGGAGAACTCGACCGCCTGGTAACTCGCACCGTCGGCGCCCAACTTCCCGATAACGTGGAGCGCTACATCCTTCGCACATACTGGCGCGACCAAGGCTCCCACCAGCTCGATCTTGATCGTGGGTGGGACCTTCAGCCAAATGCTCCCCGTCGCCCAGACCGCCGCCATCTCGCTCCTGCCAATCCCCGCCGAGAAAGCTCCGAACGCCCCATAAGTTGTCGTGTGCGAGTCGCTGCCGAGAATTAGCGAGCCGGGGGTCGCGAAGCCCTGCTCGCAGAGAACCTGATGGCAGATGCCGTGGCCGACGTCGTAGAAGTTCGCGATTCCCTCTCTCGCCGCGAACTGCCGGATGGTCTTGTGGTTCTGGGCGTATTTCTCGGTGGCCGCGGGCACGCAGTGGTCGAGAATGATGATGACCCGCGCGGGGTCGAAGACGTGCTTACCGCCCATCTTCGCAAACGTCTGAGAGATGGCGGCCGCGTTATCGTGCGACATGAGCAGATCAGGTGTGAGCGTAACGATTTGGCCGGGCGAGACCTGCTTGAGACCCGCCTTCCTCGCAAGCACTTTCTCGGAAAACGTCATCGCCATGTTGTTGCCGTCCATCTTCGATTTGAACCCAGAGCGGCCGTGCAGCTAGGGTATCGTCCCCCTCAAATAGAGAGCGCCCCGTCTGACCTCGATGTAGATGCCGCCGCGGCCTGAGGCGGCCTTGATCGCGGCCCGGAAGTCGGCCAGTGTCGTAATGGCTTTGTCGTTTATCTGTATCAGGATGTCCCCTGTGCGCAATCCCGCCTTCTCCGCTGGGCCTCCGTGCATCAGTTTCTCAACAAGGACGCAGCTTCTCCCGGGCAAACCCAGTAACCGGTTTGAAAGTGCTACCTCCTTGACCCAGAAACCGAGCCACTCGTAGCATAACTGACGGGCGAGCTTCGTTGGAAACTGCCTTGCTCTCACGACAATTTTGATGGACGAATCGTTCCGGTTGATCGTGAGAGGGATGCTATCCGTGGCTTTGTAATCCTTGAGCCTCGCCCTGAACTCGCGCTCGGAGTGAACACTGACGTCGCCGATCCTCTCGATGTAATCGCCCATCTGCATGAGACCGCTTGCGGGCCCCTTTGAGAACACAAAGGTAACCACAACCGCGGTAACTGTGCCCCCGCCGGACGACGCGGAGCGACTCTTGAGAATCTGCATCGTCTCGGTTGAAATGCCCAGCCAGGGCACATGAACCTCGCCGTATGACAGTAAGTCCTCAACCACCCGCATTGCCCTGTAAATTGGTATCGCAAAGCCCATCCCCTCGGCCGCGTTCAGAATGGCGGTGTTGATCCCCACGACCTGGCCAGCCAGATTGATAAGGGGGCCTCCGGAGTTACCCGGGTTGATCGCTGCATCGGTCTGAATAAGGTCGTAGAGCGACTCGCTCTTGGTCGCGTCCGAGCCAACATCGATGTTGCGGTGCAGAGCCGAGACCACGCCGGTCGTTACGGTCTGAGAGTATCCGTATGGGTTGCCAATGGCTATGACCGTCTCGCCGATCATAAGGTCTTTGGCCGTCCCGATCGCCGCGTGCGGCAACGGCTTTGCGCCCTGGACCTTCAGCACCGCTATGTCGCTCTTAACGTCCCAGCCGACCAGCTGCGCCTCGTAGATATTCCCATCGGAGGCCTTGACCGAGATTCTCGAGGCTTTGCGGACAACGTGGGCATTAGTCAGGATGTGGTTCTGGTTGTCGATTACGACTCCCGAGCCCAGGCTGGTCTCCTTCTCAGTCCGACTGAGTGGCGCGTGCATGAAAAGACTATCGAAAACGTCGTCACCGAAGAGGTAGGAGCGCTGCACTATCCGCTCGGTGCTGATGTTGACAACAGCGTCGCGGGCCGCTCGAACCGCCAGGACGACCGGCGTCTCGCGGATGCTGTGCACGGCCATCGTCTCCTCAGCCCTCGCAGAAGCGCCGACCGACAGCGCCACGACGAGAAACACTGCCGCAATAGCCATCACAAGTCGTTCGGAAATACCAATTGGGCGCATCCTACAGAATGTCATCTCAAACCAATACTACACAATCGCCCAAGCTGACAACAACTGGTTTGGGCACAAGTCCGTCATTTGGCGTATCTCTT
>QMNL01000204.1 GCA_003647755.1 Candidatus Coatesiibacteriota bacterium | reverse complement strand
AATGCGGCCTACACAGACGCAGTGGGATACGAGGTCCAGACGCAGACCGCCGGGACAACCTACTTCGCAGACCTCGTTGGCTCCTCAGCCGGGGCGAGGGCTACCACATCCATTCTTCTCCCAGTGCTTGGCGTTTTCCAGTCGCTTCTGATCGCCTCGCTGGTATCGCTTGTGGGATTTGCATGCCTTGTGTTGCCGTCCGCAAGGCGCGGCTGTTGATGTGTGCTGCGCCGAACGGCTTGCATGGGCCTATTCAGTTTTCGTTCTTTCAGGGCTGATGCCCTTTGTTCTGCCCTTGCGCGTAGAATTGGCCGAACTCATAGCCTCTGCGCAGCGGCAAAGCGTCTTCATCCCACAATCTGCCTTGCCATCAATGCGATTATTGGGGTGCAGGGGCCAGCAACCGTGCGTAGCTTGGCGTCTCGTGCTCTCTTGGCGAGGGCAAATAACAGGGACATTGCGGCCACAAAGATGGCTATCGAGACGTAGCTTGCCACGTTACATCTTATGAAGGATGGCACGAGTTCCAGAGGCGGACTGGCCGTCGCCAGTAATCTTGCCAAGACGAGGTTATGTGAACCTGGGACCATATACCGGTCGATAGGGAACAGAACCATCGAAAAGGCCATCAAAGCTGTGTATATGAACGATATCGCGAGCAAAGAGCGACCCAGAAGGCCTCGCGAGAACGTCAGGCCGAATGAAACATTGAGAAGGAATATCGGCAGCAAGCAGACCAGATACCGCCCCGGAGGACAGCCACCACCGAACCACCAGCCGAGGGTTGATAGAGCCAGCAGATACACGGCGGCACTTAAGGCTGAGATCCCAACTAAATTCGCCCTGCGCTTGAAGCTTCCTATTTTTTCTCCCGGTCTCTGTGTCTTTGTGGTGGTCATCTCAGTGGAATAAGGCTCACGCCTGAGAATCGCGAAAAAGCCCCACAGTGCGAACAGAAAGACCGGCGAATAGACCAATAGCCCGTATTGAAAGTCGAGAAACAGGGCAAAGAGGTTATACCAGCATCGGGACCACTGAAGGTGCAGGATATCGTCGAGGTTCATGGCTCCGAAGAGGCGGAATGCAACTGTTTTATGGAACAGCAGGGCCAGGACGAGTGAGCCGAGGGTTCCCCCAAGAACTGCCGCCGCGGTCCTGTGACGCCGTAGATCTTGGCGAGTGCCAGCCAGTTTTTCTTTTGATCGCGCAGTGCGTGTAAGCCAGAAGAGGAGAAGTGGAAGCTCGACGAGCGCATATCTCGCCTTGAGCCAGGGCAAAATGATGGCAGCGGCCAGGCCGCAAGCCGCTAGCCAGCCGGTTGGGCGACGCAGAGCGGCCGTCAAGAGGAGCATGATCAGCAGGCAGGCGAGCGATTCGGGGTATATCTGCGTGGCGTAGGTTAGCCCCGGTGTTGCGACCAGAGCGATGATCCATGTCCAGAATGCTGCACTTCGGCTGCCGGTCTCGCGCTCGCAGACCGAGAACAGGAGCACGCTGAAGGCGGCATAGGCGAGGCATGAGAGAGCCATCGCGCCCACTCGTCCGAAGGACGCGTAGAACGGGATCAGGAGTGCCGAGAACAGGACGCCGTGTCTGGAGATATACTGTCCCCTCTCGTTGACATCTCGCTGAGGCAGGAGCGTCCCCGGATAGTAAGGCGCATATTCCCGCGCCTCGAGGTTGTTGTTCAGGTCGAGGTCGCCGTCGTGGACCATGCTTTGGGCGATCAGCAGATAGAACGGCTCGTCCGGCTGCGTGCACATCTTGGCGGCTGCGTGCAATCCTATCAGGAAACAGAACGAAAATGCCGCCAGGAACATGAAGACCAGGACGCGACTGCTGAGTGGCGAGCCGGGGGACGCCAGCAGCGATTGGCTCCTCTTGGTCGGCCTCTTGGTTGTGAGCAGCGCTCTATGAATGGCGGCAAACAGGACCGCAAACTTGGCGATGACCAGGCTGAGAAACAGGACGCTCAGCGCCACCGGAAGGCTTTGTGAGCCGCTGATCGAACGGATGGGACGGAGCACGGCAAGCAGAATGATGTAGGTCGTGGTATCGAACCATATTGCTGGCCCCCTGCGCGCGAGCAGGCCAAATCTCGCCGCCATCGAGTTGAGCGCCGTGATGAGCAGGAAGCCCAGTGGAAGCAGGGACCTTCTTAACATCAGGTCGCTGGGGCCAGGCAGCCAGACGAGCTGAATCGGCACAAGCACCCAGGCCAGCGAGATTACCCCCATCAAATAGGCAATTGTCTGGGGGCCAAACAGCGCAAGAAGCCTTTTTACTCTCCTATTTCGCATAGCAAAGAGAGACTAACACAACAAAGTGAGACGTTCGGCAGATAGAATCTGCCCTCAATTCTCTTCGTCGAGCTCCTTAGCGAGCGTTTTCAGAAGCGCATCAGCCTGCACGACCGTGATGCGGCCTGCTCGCAGCGCGAGCTTGACCGTCCTGCGTCCGAGCATTGTGTAGAGATCGAGCATCTCAGGCATGTTCTCTTTGAGCCAGCGGACATGGGATTCAACCGTCGCAGCGTCGCCTCGTGCAAACGGCCCTGTGAGCGCCGCCTCTGGGCCAAGTTTGGCCGTGTTTTGGACCGACGCCTCTGCAAGCCGTCCGAGCATGGCCAGGCTCACCTCGCTCGGGAGGCCAGCCTTGCTGTGCACGTTCCGCGCCTCGTCCATCAGCAGCACCGCGAAATTCGAGGCGATGGAGCAGGCGAGGTGATGGGCAACCTTGGCCTCACTTGATAGCATGACGACCTTGCCACCAAGCTTCTTGCATAGGTCCTTCGCGATTCCGGCTCCGCCTTCTGTGCCAGCCTCGACGCAGAAAACACAGCCTTGCAGCCTATCGGCGTCGTTGACATCGCCGGAGAAGCTCATCACTGGATGGATGCTGCCGTAATCGATGTGCTTCGCAATGCGCGACAGGACGCTTGCTGGCCTCGCTCCACTCGTGTGGAAGACGGCCTTCAGGGTCTCTGCATCGGGCATGTTGCCAAGCTGCTCTGCGACTGGGTCAATCGCATCGTCCGTGGTCGTTATGAAGAGGACCTCTGCGGCCAGGGCCGCCTGCGCGAGCGTTTGGGCAGCTGGAAAGCCTAGCTTGCGCCAAACGCTTAGCTTCTCGGCGCTTATGTCGAAGCTGCGCGAAATGGAAAGACCTGCTCGAGCGAATGCGGTGGCGAACGCTCGGGCCACGCGCCCAAGGCCAACAAAGCCGATGCGTTTAGGTTCGTTCACGAGCTTGTCCCGGCGTGTCTTCACTTATTCGGGGTGGGGAGTTCATTCCAGGTGGAGCGACCAATGGCGTAAACCGCTGTCTGGCACAGACCTACAATCCGCCTCTGGCAGAAGCATCATGTCTCCGCGGGCCCAAAGAACATCTTCGTCAGTTTTATGCCCAGCTCCCTGGTGTCCGTGCTGTCCATAACCTTGCTGGGCACAAACGTCTCGCTTGTCTGGATCGTAACGTCCAGCCAATTGCTCTCGCCGAATGCATCGTCGGGCACAATTATTTTGCGCTAGAAGTTCCCTGTGTCGCGGTCAGGTGAGAAGCTCGCCCTAACCTCGCCGCCGATCGAGACCGTTATCGTCGGGAGGGTATTGAGGTGCTCAAGGTTGACCTGCCCTGAGAGAAAGAGGATACCGCGTTTGTTCAGCCGCTCGAGCTTGGCCTTCGCCACCTTCCCCGTCCAGCGCCATTGCAGCTTGCCTTGCTGCTCGACGGGATAGAAGCCGGAAATCAAGACGATCTTCGCTCGTGACGGTGATTCCAGCAGCGAGGGCCGTGGCCGAATCTTGAGTCGCGCGACCGGGGCCAACCACGGAGCATCGGGGCCTCCTTTCGGCGCCGAGAGGACGAACCGAACGTTCGGGGCCTTCTCGTCCTGCAGAACGACGAGGACCTGGGCCGTCTTTTCGGCGTCTATTGGAGGCACGTAGAACGTCCTGTTGTACTGCACCAGCTGGCTCGGCCGCCATTTGAGCATGGGCGGTTCAGGCACATGGCTCGTCTCCCAAAGGAGGCCTCCGCTTTTGTCCACGAAGCGCACGTGCACCCACAGCTCCCCCTTTGGTGGGACGAAAGTTGGCCCGGTTTCCCAGGCGAAACTCATCGTGAGGAGCGAATCGGTCAGCGCCACTTCCCTGTCGGACGTAACCGAGAGCTTCACGTCCAACGGGACACCCTTCGGTTGGGGCTTTCCCTCTTCCTTTGCGCACGAGCTCAAAGCGGCCACCAAGAGTGCAACGAGGAGAATGCCTCGGAGTTTTGTTAATCTAGCGTTAGCCATTGAGCGATTCGCGAGCGACTTTTGTGAATGCTTACGTATCCGCACTGCTGCATTAGGGAAATACTATTGGATGGTTCAGCTATTGCAAGGTCGGGTGATAGTCTGGGACGAGTTTCCCTATTCTATCTTGGAGTGGTTCATGGCATGGTTTTCGTGTCATGGGGCTTGATAGCCGTTATGAAGCCGCGAATCCCCGCAAGGGGATTGACGTGAATAGCCGTAGGCGCCGGCCGCAGGCCCAGCCTACGGACCGAAGACAGAAGAAGAATCCATCAGCCCTGAAAGGGCTGCACACGGTCTTCGCAATCAGACCAGTTCGATCCCTTCGCGGTCGCGAGGATACCGGTGTGAACGGATT
>QMNL01000203.1 GCA_003647755.1 Candidatus Coatesiibacteriota bacterium | reverse complement strand
TTCTCGCGGATGTCGCAGTCCTTGATCAGCCCGCCTGCGCCTTCCATAAATATCCCGCCGCCGTGACACCCCTGACCGCCCTGGAACGAGGTCTCGTTATGCTCAATGAGACAGTCAACGATGTTGATAGTCGTGTCGTTGTCAGCGGCAATGCCGCCCCCGTAGTTTGCCTCGTTGTCCTTGATGGTGCAGCCGGTTACATCAACATCGCCTCCGGGGTAAATCTCGCTGCCAGCCTTGATGCCTCCGCCCCGCGTAATGGTGCGACACGACTCCACGACGCAGTTGGTTACCGTAACGTCCGCATTCGCGATGTAAACCCCGGCCCCATCGTCATCGCTGTAACCGTTCCTCATCGTGATCGTTGAGATGGTTACGTCATTGAGATACGTCGCGAAGCCAATAACCTCGAAAAGCCCGAGCTCGTCATAACCAGAACTACCCCAATCGCCGTAATCCACTATGGTTGAATCCCGGTCGTCTCCAACTAACCAGACGTGTTGGAGCGCGCGGTCCGACCAGCTGATAGGGAATTCCTCGTTGTTCGAGGCGCCCGTCGCGTAGGTGTATGTGCCCGGCGCAACGTGGATTATGTGCGGGTTGGCCCATGTCCCATCGGTTGGAACATGATCGATCGCATACGAAATTGTCCGCCATGCGTCGCCAGGGCTCGTTCCGCTATGGCTGTTGTCCCCGCCAGTCGATACGTAAAAATCGTCGGCGCTGGCCAACATCGTCGCAAACGTAACGATCAACGTGCACAGCACAAAGATCGTCGTCAGAAGAAACTGCCTGTCTGCTCGATACATGCTGCCTCCTTCATTTGAAAATGATAAAGTTTTTCGTATCGCATTCCGATACATTAAAAGAGGTGGGAACCATTGCGTCTTGTCGGGACGTCTCCGGACAGATGCGCTCGCTCCCGCTTCCGCACAAAGTATTACCAATTTCTGTGCAGGTGTCAAGTACAGCATCTAGAGCGGGCTTTGGTGATGTCTGGAGAGCGTCTCCGGCCCGAATTGCTCTAATCTGCGAGTAAAAACCCAAGATTCAGCTAATAAATCCGGCCTGTGACTCCGATTATCAATTGGAGGAAGGAGATTGTGCGCGGAGTAAGTAAGGCGAACGATATGAATAACCATGGGAGCGGTGTAATGAGGTTGACAAAATCAATCGCGATTGTTGGCGTCGTTGTATTGTGGGCTATGAGCTTCGCCCCATGCTTGGCGACGAGCTATACGGTTAAGAAGGACGGTTCAGGAGATTTCTCATCCATCCAATCGGCCATCAACGCGTCCCACGACGGGGACATAATCACGGTCTATCAGGGGACCTACTACGAGAGAATCAGGTTCAACGGCAAGAACATCATCCTCCAATCGACTGATCCCACTGATCCGGCGGTCGTGGCAAACACGATCATAGACGGCAGCAACAGTTCCTCTGTGGTCAAGTTTAACGGGACGGAGGATTCGAGCTGTCTGCTGTCCGGGTTCACTATAAGAAAGGGAAGGCCCGACTACGGCGGAGGCATTGCTGGTGGAGGCGAGTTCGGCGACCATGCGTTGGCGACAGTGAGTTATTGTGTGGTGACGAACAATAGGGCGTGGGACTACGGCGCCGGCATCTACCATCTCGACGGAGACATAATCAATTGCACCATAAGCAACAACACCGTGAGCTACTATTTCGGTGGCGGCATATACCAGTGCAACGGCAACATTATAGGTTGCACCGTGACGGGCAACTCCACGCCCGAGGAGGGCGGTGGAATAGCCGCCTGCAATGGCGACATCAGCTATACCACGGTCTCCAACAACCATGCTGGGGATGTTGGCGGTGGGATATATTGCTGCATAGGTAACATCACCGACTGCGTAATCAGCGGCAATACTTCCAACGTTGGCGGTGGCATCTTTTCGTGCGACGGTCTGATCAAGAACACCGTTATTTTCGACAACACGGCCTACGACTACGGCGGAGGCGTCGACTGCTGCGATGGCGAATTCCTCAACTGCTTCATCTTCGGCAACAACGGGGGCGATCGGGGCGGCGGCCTTCTCGACTGTGATGGCGACATGATCAACTGCACAATCGCAGATAACTGGGCTGACAAGGGAGGTGGCCTGTGTAATTACGATGCCAACATCATAAATTGTATAATATGGGGTAATTCCGCCGACTCGGGAGCACAGATCAAGGACTCTCGCACTCCCACGTTCAGCTGCATTCAAGACTGGGACAGCGGCGGAACGGGGAATATCGCCGCCGACCCACTCTTCACAACAGGACCATTGGGAAGCTATTACCTCTCAAACACACTGGCCGGCCAGACGACGGACAGTCCCTGCATCGACGCCGGCAGCGACACGGTGGGCAACATCGGCCTGGGCAATTACGGAACGCGGACTGATGGCGTCCCCGACTCAGGGATTGTCGATATGGGTTGTCATTATCCCGCCGACACTGGCGCGCCGCCCTGGTCAACTGCCACCTGCCAGCAATACAGCAGTGTGTCCCCGATTGCGGTTGACTACACGGCCGGGGACAACGGCTGCGGCCTGAAAGAGGTTACGCTTTGGTATCGAAAGGATGGAGGTAGCTGGACTAGCTCGGGGCTGACGTGCTCGGACTATTCAGGCACCTTTAACTTCGTCCCCAGTGGAGATGGACTGTTCGATTTTTATACCATCGCTGAGGACAACGACGGAGTCTTCGAGAACGCACCTGCATTGCCGGACTGCTCAACTGCCTTCGACACAGAGAAACCCTCTTCCGAATGCACCTCCGATGAGACCGACCACTGCAGCCCAATCAGGGTCAACTACACTTCCTACGATGCAACCTCGGGTATTGCCAACGTCATGCTTTGGTACCAGTTCAACGGGGGCGACTGGATGGACTCAGGTCTCTGCAGTAGCCAAACGTATGGGTATTTTGATTTCGTGCCTCCCAACGGCGATGGCACCTACGCCTTCGTTACGTTTGCGCAGGACAAGGCAGGAAACCTGGAAGACCCGCCCGCTCAGCCGGACACGCAGACCACGTTCGAGCAGCAGGACGGCCCAGTCATCACCTCGATCCTGTATAAGACCGAATACACCCCGGGCAGCAGAATGGACTGTTACCTCGAGCTTACTAACCCCGGGCCGGCCATCACGGTTGACTTGTATCTCTTCATAGTTTTGCCGGACGGCTCGATCCTCTCGCTCACCGGGAGTTCATTCGTTTGGGGTATCCATCCCTGGTTTACAGACCTCGATCTCGAAGAGGGCTTCCACTGGGGACCTGGCGGTGTTCTGAGCCTGTACATCGGTTCAGGAACTCCCGAAGGCACCTATATCTACGGAACCGCTCTCTCGACGCCGGGCGAATACCACGTCATCGGCGAGGAGAGCCTCGTTGAGTTCCACGTTACAGGCAGCTAGGCTGCGGCATCGAGAGGCAACGCCAGAGGGCTTTTCCCATTCTGTGCCGGAGTCAACCAGGGCACGGCCTCTGTTTCACGGGCGACTCTCAGTGCTATCCGAGCGAGGGAGCTAACGGGAGTTAGCATGAGAAGCCTGAGCACTGGCCACAGACCCAGACTACGGACCGAGTCCAGAGGGAGGACCTATCAGCTCCGTAGCGGCTGCACAGTCTCAGGCACAGGCGGCCGGCTTGTTCCTATTGCTCTGGGCCCGCCACCCACCCGTGAGGGCCCAAAAGCGGCACAAAAACGCAGCCGCTGATGTCCTTTTTATGCAGTATCCCGTTCTTCTTCTCGAACAGCGTCAGCGTTTGATAAGAGAGTCTCTTGCCAATCGGGATAACCATCCGACCGCCCTCGCCAAGCTGCGCAACAAGCGGCTTCGGCGCCTCACGACAGGCGCAGGTTACGATGATGCCGTCGAACGGGGCGTGCTCAGGCCAGCCAGCGTATCCATCCCCGATGCGCACGTGAACATTCTCGTAGCCCAGCTCCTTCAACCTCGCCTCGGCAGACCTGCCAAGCGCCTCGATTATCTCGATCGTCCAGACCTCCTTGGCAATCTTCGCGAGCACCGCCGCCTGATAGCCGGAACCTGTCCCCACTTCCAGCACCCTCGAATCCTTGTTCGCGGATAGAAGCTGCGTCATTAACGCAACGATGTAGGGCTGCGAGATGGTCTGGCCCTCGCCGATCGGCAAGGGATAGTCGCTGTAAGCCGTACTGCGCTGCGACTCAGGCACAAACAGGTGGCGCCTCACCGTGCGCATCGCCCGCAGAACGTTGGCGTCCGTGATGCCTCGCGGGATGAGCTGCGTCTTGACCATCTTCTCACGCAACTTGGCGTAATCCACGGTATTATCGCCCTGCTTGCCTCCAGCGCACCCCGAAAACAGACCGCTCATGAGCATGAACCCCAAGGTTATGGCTATCACTCCGCGTCTCATAATATATTCTCCAAAGTGAATGGGATAGGTGGAATATCCATCCAACTGTAACCACGACTGATAGCGAGCTCAAGGGGTCTCTCTCTGAGAGGAGTTTTCGTAATCGTGCCCGGACCTGCTCAACTGAACGCGTCCTTCCTGCATCCCCGTAAGGGGATGAACGTGAGTAGCCGTAGGTACAACCTACGGACCAACGCCAAAGAAGAAAAGGAAAACAGCCCTGAAAGGGCTGAACATAGCCCTAT
>QMNL01000202.1 GCA_003647755.1 Candidatus Coatesiibacteriota bacterium | reverse complement strand
TCGATAACGAAAGGGAAGGGCATATCCCGTCCACTTACCGAAAGCGGCGTGTTCCCAGAGCTCGCCGTGAGTATGGTAACGATCGGAGAGGAGAGTGGGCAGCTAGAGACTATGCTTGGGAAAGTCGCCGATATCTATGAGATTGATGTGAAGAACACGCTCAAGAGGCTTATTTCGCTCCTAGAGCCACTGATGATCCTTGTCATGGGCGTAATAGTTGGCTTCATCGTCATTTCAATGCTGATGGCGGTATTCAGTATCAACAACATTGAGATGTAAAGGAGAAAAGAAGAGATGCGATTAAGTAGATTACGGACGCTGTCCAGGGCGATAGATCGGCGAGATACGAGGGGATTCACCCTGATCGAGCTGTTGGTCGTCCTCGTGATACTGGGCATCCTGGCCGCGATTGTGGTGCCGACCTTCGTGGGTAAGACCGAGAAGGCCAAGGTCCAGGCCGCCAAAACACAAATACAGATGTTCGGCACGGCCTTGGACCTCTACAACGCCGAGGTCGGGCAATATCCCAGCTCGCTGGAGGAGCTGATCTCCTCGAATGATCCCAATTGGAACGGGCCATACTTGAACAAGAAGAAAATCCCGAAGGACCCCTGGGGTAACGACTACTCCTACGAGGTAGTTGACAACGGCCGCTCGTATAGGCTGAGCTCCCAGGGCTCCAAGGAATCTGGCCCGATCAACAGCTGGGAGTAGTTTTGGGCGAAACGAGAGGCCCCGAATACGGGTCCCCCTGTTGTGGATATAAGTTTGCGATTCGCCTCTCTCACACCTCGTCCAGTGTTCTGCGGCTTGAGCCTCGCGGCGCGGGTCTGCCAGTTCGACCACGGGGCTTCACGTTGGTCGAGCTGCTCATCGTCCTGTTCATCGCCGGCCTTATGGCCGCGTTTGTGGTCCCCTCGTTTGTGCGCAGCATTAAGGGGATGCGGCTGAAAGGAGATGTAAAGCACCTGGCAGCCGCACTTAGGTTCGCTCGAAGCGAGGCTGTGTGCAGCAAGGGCCTGGCAATCGTCAAACTGGACCTCGACGATGGGACCTACCAGCTGATCATCAAGAAAAAGGAACAAAGCCGTGGCGGGTCTGCTCCAGAAGGCGCCGCGGGACTCTTCGGAGCTGAGGGGGGTGCTGCCAGCCTCGGCGGAAGCTCCACAGCTCTTGGCGGCTCGCTCCACAGATCAAGTAGTCTTGGTGGCGGCTCAGTCCTTGGCGCCTCAGAGGAGAGGCCCAAATCGACAGGCGGGGAGCGCCCCATCGTTCAATTGGTGAAGAAGAAAACGAAACTCAACAAGGGCATCAAGATAGCCAGCTTCACCTACGGTGATGAGAAATACGAGGACGGTGTGTGCAACGTCTTCTTCTTTCCGCGAGGCACGTCGACTGGCGGCCAGATAGAGCTGGAGGGCGAATCAGGCCGGTCGTTTGTTATAGAGATAGAGCCGGTAACCGGATCAGTGAAGATCAGAACACCAGAGGATTACTCATGAGATTGTGTAAATGACCATGGAACGGCGGGATCGGTTGTTTGGCAGGTCGGGCTTCACGCTCCTGGAGGTGATGGTTGCGCTGGCCATCCTTGCGATAGGGTTGGTTACTGTGATGCAGCTGTTTGCGGGGGCGTTAAGGCTTTCCAGGGTCAATAGGGGCTTGACCAAAGCGGTGTTTATCGCACAGCAAGTCATGGACGACCTTGTCTTGAGAGTCGACTTGAAGGATGGCTACGAGGATTCGGGCGAGGAGGAGGGATACTCGTGGACAGCGCGAGCTGAGAAGCTCGTCGGCGAGGACATGAAGCCCAACAACGAGAAGGACATACAGACGGCCGACTTCATCGAGCAGATAGGCGCCGATGACGCGGTCGTTCCGGTGAACATATTCAAGCTCACCGTTACAGTTACATGGCGTCACGGCAACAACCCCAATGAGCGGCATTACGAGCTTACCACCTTGAAAACGCTAGCATTTCACGAGAAGGCTCAGTAATGATGCGCCCAGAGTCTAGTCGCCGGGGCTTCACGCTACTTGAGCTCCTTATCGCAAGCACGATCACCGTAATCATCGTAACAATAGTTCTTGCGGCGTTTCAGGTTGCGTCGAAGGCATGGGCGACGGGCCGGCGGCGAGGTGAGAATGCGCAGCGGACGAGGGTTGGTCTCTCGCAGATGTTTGAGGACCTAAAGTCGGCGTATCCCTTCAAGGTGAGGATGTTTGAGCAGGGGAGCAGGAGACGTTCGACGCAGGTTCTTCTCTTTTCGGGGCTGCGCGACAGCATCAGTTTTGTGACGAAAGAGGCAGGACTTACGGGCGAGGAGAGCTCGTTCGGGCTTCGGTCCGTAACCTACTTCGTGAACACGTCCGGCGAGAAGGATGAGACCGGTCTGGTGATGAGGGAGGGCAATCCGTTCTCGGAGAAGCCATTTGAGGAGGGTGTGCTTTATCAGCTCGATCCTGACGTAACCTCGATATCTTTCAGATATTTTTATGATCCGAATATCCGCCTGCGTTTTGCATGGGGGTTGCGGAACGATTCGATGCTTGAGCCGGGCGAGTGGTTGGAGACATGGGACTCCTATGACGAGACGTCATCGGACATGACCTATTCTGTTGAGCAGTCGCGTGAGATACAGCGCTACCTGCCGAAGTCGGTCGAGATTACAATGACGGTTGACCGCGATGGTGAGGAGGAGACTCTCGGTCCGTTTGTTGTGCCGATCTTCAATCGGCAGATCTCGTTGGCGAGTGGCCTTGCGGAGGTTCAGGAGCAGTGAGGGGGTCTAGGCGGGGCAGAGCTAGGGTGTTGTGGTTTCAGAGGTGGGAAGAAAAGTGGAAGGGGTCCTTGCCTGGTGCTGATAATGGCTACCTGAGGGGCGAGCGTGGCGTGGCCCTATTGATGACGATATGGATAATGGTCTTATTGACTGTAATGGCGCTGGAGTTCTCGTTTGAGAAGAGAGTTGACCTCTCTGTTGCGACGAATTTCAGGGACGAGTCTCAGGCATATTATCTGGCTATGGCAGGGATCAACATGGCGCTGGCGGAGCTTTTGTCGAAGGAGTACTACTTTGGGTCGCCGGACGGCTCTGGCGAGCTTTATTTCGTGTCTCGGCAGGTGAAGTGGGATGAGTCGGGCCAGGTCGAAATGGACGAGGCCGCCCCGGTGCGCAAGGGTGTCAGGCTTGGTCGAGGCTCTTTCGACTACCAGATCATTGACGAGCGTCGGAAGCTTGACATCAGGCTTTCGAGCAACGACGAGAGGTTCAGAGACCTCCTTGTGAACTCTGGAGTTGACGACATGACCGCTGACACGATAATCGACTCGATGAAGGACTGGCGGGACTCCGACGATCTTCACAGGGCGAACGGTGCCGAGGATGACTATTACCAGTCGCATTATGAGGAGCAGGGCATGAGCGAGCCATATCTGTGCAAGAACGCGAATTTTGACTCGGTCCGAGAGCTTCTTTTGGTTCGTGGGATGACCCCGGAGATACTTTTTGGCACTGCGAATGTTCAGAAATACGGGTTCCGGAAGTCGGCGGATGCTGGCGGTGGTCAGGACGACGAATTTGCCGGGGTGTTTGACCTGCTGACCACCTGGGGCGGCGGGCTTTACTACGACACCGCCTCGGACGACCTTCTTTCGGGGCTGACGACAGATGCTAGGGCTCAGCGGGAGCTGGACCACAGGGAGAGCGGAGATTGGACCAATGCTCACACTCCTACTCATCGCGTTACGTCCACGCGATTCATGATCACCTCAACCGGGCGCATCGCATCTTCCGACGTCACGCGGACGATCGTTGCCGTGGTCAGAAAGGTCGGCAGTTTAAGGCGTCCCAGGATCGAGATCATGGAATGGCACGATAATTACGTTGGCTCTGTTTACGGCCAGTTTGGGTCGGACATATAGCCTGAAGGTCAAGAGGAGCTAAGTGGTATCACTTCAGTCTAGCCTGAGCATACTCTTCAAAAAGGATAAGGTTATCCTAACTCACCTCGGCAAGGGCTTGACGAGATACACCCTGATCGATTACGAGGCGATCGACCTTTCTCGCGTTGAGGACCGTTCCGATGAACACATCGACATGCTCGTGCAGAACGGCATCTCGCACTTTTTGGAGGAGCATCACATAAAGCCTGACAGCGTCTTGATCGGTATCCCTCGCAAGACTGCTTTCTTCACATTTGCCGAGCTGCCCAGGGTTCAAGGCGTCAGCCTCGAGGAGATTGTTTCCTACGAGATAGAGCGGCACGTGCCGCTGCCGGCGGATTCGGTCTGCTTCGATGCCCAGGTGGTTGAGCGGCATGAATCTCAAAATGGGATGCTCAAGGTGGCCATCATCGCTGCTCGCCGGGACCTGATTTTGCGATACGCTGGTATCGTGGAGCAGATCGGCCTTGCGCCCTCTGCGATCACAGTCTCTACTCTCGGGCTTGTGGATTTCTTCACCCAGTTTGGCGAGCCGAGGGACGATGCCACCTGCGCTCTCGTTGATTGCGATGACGGCAGTGCTGATGTGGTCATCTTGAGGGGTAAGGAGCTGATGCACTGCCGGACAATCGATCTTAGACATGAGGGGCTGAGTTCAAGTTGGCAGAGGCTTTCACCGAAGAGGACACTTCTCGGTGAGAAACTCATGGAGTTGGGGCTGATAACGGAGGA
>QMNL01000201.1 GCA_003647755.1 Candidatus Coatesiibacteriota bacterium | reverse complement strand
GACAGTATCGAGACGGAGCCCCTGGGATCGCCCCTGAAGAACTCGGTGATGAATCGGCCCGCGGAGTAGATCATAATATAGGAAAAGAATATCTGACCATCGAACTTCTTTTTTCTGAACAGAAGGGTCAGTATAATGAAGTTGATCAGGTTCGCCACGGAGTTGTAAAGCTGCGTAGGGTGAATCGGGATGTGAAGCGGCGTGCCAAACATCCTGTGCGAGTACTCGTTGGTGAAAACGACGCCCAGGGCACAACTCGTGGGACGGCCATAGCAACAGCCGGCCATGAAGCACCCGCCGATGCGCCCGATCGCCACGCCGAGCGCAATGGAGGGAGAGAGAATGTCAGCGCTATTCAAAAACCCCATCTTGTAATGCCTCGTGTAGAGCCAGGCCACGAGTGCGCCAACGATTGGCCCACCCCACCAAACGCCGCCGAGTCGCCAGACGGATAGAAGCTCTTTCGGGCTAGCTAGATAGTAGTGGATCTCAACAAGCACAAGGAGGACTTTTGCGCCTAGGATACCGCCAATGATGGCCCAAATGGCCAGGTTAAACACTCGCTCCGGGTTCTGACCCTCTTTCTTGGCGCGGAAGTAGGCAAGGATGATGCCAACGGCGAAAGCGATGCTCAGCCCAAGGCCGTAGGTGCCGACCTTGAAATTGCCAATCGTGAAAAGAACTGGATGCAATTCCCTACAATCCCCAAAAGATTGTCAGCTTTGCCTCAAGGTCAAGAGGGCACAAGGTGCAACTTGACTACCTCGCAATTGCGGTAACGACATTTGAAGTCCCACTCTCGTTTCTGGAGCTCGAGTTGTCAACCGCTGTTACGCAATAGGTGTATTTTACCTTAGGGAAGACTGTCCGGTCAATGAAGGTCGTTCTGAGTATCGGCTCCGGCGTCAGCAGCATGAACGTCTTCTCGCCCGCGCGCTTTCTGTAGATGCGATAGCCGAGCAAGTCAGTCGCCTTGCTCTCCTTCCACAGAAGATTCACGCTGCCCTGGCCAGCGACCGCCTCAAGCCCACTCGGCGCCGGCGGCGCTATCCGGTCGACGGGAGTCGCCCAGACCGTCGCGGATGTAGCGCTCTCCGCAAAGAGCTCGCCATGCGTAATCACGGTCGTTACGGTGTAGCAGTACTTGTTGTCGTTTTCAACGTCGTGGTCAAGGTATGAGCAGGTAGCAAGAAGCTTCTCGTTAAGCGGGCCTTTGAGCGGCCAGCCTGCGTCTGGAACTCGATAGACATTGTAAAATACATCACTTTTTATCGCGGAGCCATTCACGAGCTTGGTCTGGGGCTGCCATGCGATCTTGACCACAGAATCTCCCGACTGCGCCGTAACTCCATCCGGCGATTTGGGACCCAACAGCGGCATCGCCCTCGCCAAGTTGGACGGCGGGCTCTTTCGCCAACGGCCGCCATGAATGAAGACAAAATACTCAAACACGTGCCCAAACCACTTCTCGGGAGCCAAACCTGTCCCATGATCAACGAGTCGCACTTTCCTGCCAAGCCGGTTCCTGCCCTCCTTAAGCGCGCTCTCCTTAACGGTGAAGAGCAGCTTGGCCCTGTTGCCGCCCCGGCCGAAGAGCCTGTCGAGCATAGATGTGTCCAGGCCATCTTGGGACTCTGTCTTTGCCCTGCGATAGAGATCGATGCGCGTCAGATCGCGGAATGGCGTCCCGTCAATGTTCTTAGAGGGAAGCGTGAAATGAAGTGTTACTACACCTCCCCTTGCGATGGCCTTGAGGTCCATCACCGGGGCGGGGCCGTGGGGCTTGGGCGCCTGTGGAGGGCCTTTCCTGCCACAGCCCAGCGAAATTGCCAGGGCCAAAACCACAGACAGCACGACCACGAGCTGCAACCCAGGGTCGCACGCAGCTCGCTTGGCCATCAACCGGCATTTGTGAACTGCCCAAGTGGCTCTATTGTTCGGAAACAAGGGGTTATCTGCGAAACAATGCAAAGCCAGCTGCCCCATCCATATCAGAGCATGAACTGCGAGAGGTCTCGCTTCTCGGCGAGCTCCGAGAGCCTTTCTCTGACGTAGGGTGCATCAACTACTATCTTGCGTTTGTCAAGTTCAGGCGCCTCGAACGAGATGTCGTCGAGCAGCTTATCGACGACGGTGTGAAGCCTTCTGGCACCGATGTCCTCGTTCTGCGTGTTTATGGTCTCCGCCATCAGCGCGATCTCCGAGACCGCATCATCCGTGAACTCAAGCTCTATCCCCTCCACCGCAAGCAAAGCCTTGCACTGCTTAATCAGCGCATTCTGCGGCTCGGTCAGAATCCTCGCGAACTCCTCCCGCCCCAGCGAAGAGAGCTCAACATTCACGGGAAAACGGCCCTGCAACTCAGGTATCAGGTCTGAGACCTTGCAGTTGTGGAACGAGCCTGCGGCGATGAAGAGTATGTGGTCGGTCTTGACCATCCCGTATTTAGTCAAGACCGTCGTGCCCTCCACTATCGGCAGTATGTCGCGCTGCACTCCCTGCCTCGAGACGTCAGGGCCGCCGAAGCTCTCGCGCCCGACTATCTTGTCGATCTCATCGAGAAACACTATGCCGGTCTCCTCTACACGCGTTATCGCCTCCTTAACCACGCTGTCCATATCCAGCATTCTCTGCAGCTCTTGGTTCTTCAGTATCTCCCTCGCTTTTCTAACCTTTTCCCTGCGAGTGCGCTTCTCCGTAGGAAACGGCAACGCCGAGATGAGGCCCTTCAAGTCAATCCCCATCTCCTCGAGGCCGGGAGATGAAAGGATATTGAGCCCCACTGCCCCCACGGCCTCCTTAACCTGTATCTCTATCATGGTCTCGTCGAACTTGCCGGCCTTGAGCTTCGCCCGCATCTTCTCCCTGGTCTTCTCCCAGCGCTTCATTGCCTCGGGGTCCACGGCGGGAATGGCCTCCGCACCCTCTTCCGCATCTTGGCCCGACGGCGCTTCCTCAAACCGAAACTCCGCCTCCTGAGAGACCCGCAACGGCAGGATAGACTGCTGAACTTCTCCCCCCGACTCGCCGCTTTCTCCAGGAGGACCCGCATCCTCCGCATCAGCTGCCCTGCTCTCACTGAAAGGCGGCGGAAAAAGGATGTCCAGAATCTCCTCCTCCGCCCTCGCCTCCGCGTTCTGGGCAACCTCGTTCATCTTCTCAGCCCGCACCTCGTTGACCGCGATCTCCGTCAAATCGCGGATTATCGACTCAACATCGCGACCAACGTAGCCCACCTCGGTGAATTTCGATGCCTCCACTTTCACGAACGGCGACATGGCGATATTCGAAAGACGTCTCGCTATCTCGGTCTTGCCCACGCCAGTCGGCCCAACCATGATTATGTTCTTCGGCATTATCTCATCGCGCAGAGACTCATCGACATGCTGCCGCCGCCACCGGTTGCGAAGGCTGATCGCCACGGCACGCTTCGCATCGTCCTGCCCGATGATGAACTTATCAAGCTCCTTGACAACTTCCCTAGGAGTTAGCTCTTCCATTACCTTCCCCAGTATCCTAAACGCTCGCTGCTGCTTGAATCCGAGCACATCTCAGAAGCAGACCATCACAGCTCGTCTATTGTTATCTTGTCATTCGTGTAAATACATAACGATGCAGCTATTCTCATCGAGGCCTCGGCGATCTCACGTGCGCTGAGCTTTGTGTGCGCAAGAAGCGCCCTGGCCGCCGCCAACGCATAGGCCCCGCCGCTGCCAATTCCGACGACATCGTCGTCAGGCTCGATCACGTCCCCATTGCCTGATATCAGCAGCATGTGCTCCTTGTCCGCAACGATAATCATCGCCTCAAGCCGCCGCAACGCCTTGTCCGTGCGCCACTCCTTGGCCAGCTCAACGGCTGCTCTCGGCAGATTGCCCCGATACTCCTCCAACTTAGTGTCAAACCGCGATAACAAGGCAAAGGCGTCCGCTGATGCGCCAGCGAAGCCGCAAAGCACCTTGTCCGAATATAGCCTCCTAATCTTTCTCGCGTTGTGCTTCATGATTGTGTCCTGGAGGGTAACCTGGCCGTCGCCCGCCATGACGACCCGCCCCTCGCGCTTAACCGCAATTACAGTTGTTCCACTCAGACCAGCGTTGTGATTTGACAATGACTATCCCCTTGATTCATATTTCGGAAATCAGAATACGCCGCTCGTTGGGCCCAACAACATAGATCCTAACCTCGACGCGCGCTCTTGCCCTGCAGACATCCACTATCTTCTCCGGCCACTCCACTACAACAATGGCATCGGTATTGAAAACGTCAAGCAGGCCCGCTTGTTCCGCCTGGGCGAATGTCTCGATGCGGTACAGGTCCAGATGTGTCATGCGCACCCTGCCCTCGTGCACGTTCATCAGCGTGAAACTCGGGCTTGTAACCTGCTCGACCGCTATGCCCACCCCAGAGGCGATCCCCTTTGCAAACACCGTCTTGCCCGCCCCCAGCTCGCCAAACAGAAGGACAACGTCCCTCGCCCGCAACAATCCACCGAGGCGCTCACCCAAGTCCCGGGTCTCCTGAGCCGAGCCGGTCTCGAACGAACCAAAAACATCCCGCGGCGCGTTGATCACGTCCCTCTGTTCAACGGATACCCGGCGGGCCGTTCCAGCTCCACGCCCATCATCCAACATTGGCCTTGAGCTGCTCCGCAACCGCCCTGAACACCTCCTCAGCCGAGATGCCCTCCATGCAGATGTGGCCCTTGTCACAGGTCTTTCGGTAG
>QMNL01000200.1 GCA_003647755.1 Candidatus Coatesiibacteriota bacterium | reverse complement strand
GGCAGGAGTTCCCGATACAGATACCCGTCGTTAGCCCGCCCGGTGTGCATGGCTACATCAACCGCGAGATGCGCTACTTTCAGGCGAGTTTGATACGCGCAGATTATTATCTTCAGGAGACCGATTCACTCGTTGCCACGAAGGCAGCGTGGCAATATCATCCATGGGGACCACCTTCGATATTGGCGAAATATTTCATTCGGGAAACGGAACTGCCCCCGGGCGATTACTATGTCGTGCTGAGCTTCACCGGCTGGGTCGCAGAGGAGCCGTTTATCTATCCCGAACGAATAGAATTCACATATCCCGGCGACAGCTTGCTCCTGCCCGATTCATATATCGGTATGACCAAAGGCTACGCGAACATCTCGATAAGCGGCCTCGATTCGGCATTTTACGATGGCGCGACGATTCACCTGTTCCCGCTACCGGATTCCATTCCCGAAGCGATTGCGTTCTACGATATCGACGCCGAATACCCATTCCCGGAACCGGGAAGCCTATTGACGCTCAAAATCCCCACCGGGACATGGGTTATCCGGCCGGTCGTTCCACTCGGATTGGTGTCCACGCCGCCGGAAACGGTGCTATATGTTCCTGTCGATACGGTGTTGACGCAAAATGTGGAGTTCTATTACGGGGATATCTCAACCGACGGCGCGCTTGTCGGCAACCTCGTTCACGACACGCTCGACCCATCACCGGTGGCACTCGACAGCTTCAACATACGGCTTATAGGCCTGGATGGTGAGACCGTGGTCCGCGAGACCGATGTCGATAGTTCGGGCTATTTCGAGATAATGGATATGTGTTCCCCATCAAGTTTCGGACTGGATGTCCAATACGAGGGCGATAGACCGGTATTCTGTGGAAAGAGCGATCTTCAGGTAGAGATAGCGTTCGCTGAGACCCTCGATGTTGGGAATATTTATGTGGATAACGGCAATGCAACAGTTATTGTGGGTTTTGATGGGCTGAATGAGGAACAGTTGGATACCATTGAAGAGGTCGCGTTTGTATCGTTGGACATACCTTATATCGATGATACACTTTGGATGCCCTATAATTCAGGGGCGGAGTGCGATACATTCACACTCTGCGATGGCGAATGGCTCGTCATACCTCAGAAAATCTCCGGTGTCGAATTCTCCCCTCCGGATACGACGCTCGCTATCGATGAGAGCTATTCAACATATAGCATCACATTCGTCAACCCGGAGGGAATAGAGGACGAGCTACCGAAGGTGTTCGACTTTGCGGCATATCCGAACCCCTTCAACGATGTGGTCGTTTTCAAAATATCGTTGCCGGAACCGGCTGATGTCTCTCTCGATATATATAATATTGCAGGGCAAAAGGTTGCCACCGTTGCATGCGACAGATACGACGCTGGGATATACCGGCTCCATTGGAATGGCAAAACCGACGACGGCGTAGCCTTGAGCTCTGGCGTATATCTATACAGAATCGAAACGCCGAAACACAAAAAGACGATAAAGGGTATTTATCTGAAATGACCAGAGAGCGACTTGACATAAACTCTCCCACGGTTCATGTTGTGATGTATGCTATGTTATTATTCGTGACGCCGTTCATTCTGCTGCAGAATTTTCTTCAACAGGCTATCGGGAACATGTCGAGATATTCCTTCCAATTATTTGGAATGGAAGTACCCTGGGTCGTTGCGGTTGGGATAGTTGTTGCCATCGCTTTGGTCATTGTCCTGAGAAGTTATATCACGATGTATCGCGTTCTAGCGAGTATTGCTGTAATTTTAATGGTTGCCATCGCGCAGAGTACGACCGATTACTATTTCAACCACAAGTTCTACGATTTGCAGCAAAATTGGCACTATATTGCATATGGCATCTTTGCATTTATGATGTTTCGTGCCCTGAAGCCGAAGAAGGTTCCGGCATCGAAGATTATCTTGTGGACATTCATCGCCGCGCTCTGTATATCCTCAGTCGACGAAGGGGTTCAAAGATTCATATCGGCCCGAGTATTCGACATCAGTGACATCGCGAAGGATGTCTGGGGGGTTCTTTTGGGGTTAGTCGCAATTTACTTTGTCGGCGAGAGCGGAAGCGTCGTTCGGCGCGGCTGGAAACTGCGGCAAAAGCGGGTCGCCGACTATTTCAAAAAGCCTTTTTCGCTGCTCGTCCTTGAAATATTGTTTGCATATGTTTTCCTATTCTTAAGCTCGATACTCAGCGATTCGCGGTTTTGGTATCAAGTTATTGCGTTCACGCTCGCTGTGTTCGCAATCGCCTTTGCCGTAATTCACCTTTCGCAGAAAAGGGGTTTCCGAATTGCATTTATCAGTGTGGCTGCGGTTATAATAATCTTGCAGTTGGTCTTCTTCATCAAATATCACGATGCGAATATCGTGTGTAATTCGTACGGACTGACCGTCTATAAAGGTATTCCCATTATATATTTCGACATTCTTATCCACCCAAACGGTATGTTCAGATTAGTCGATAAGAAACATGCCTTCAACCAACGGGATATGCAGTTTTTTTACCACCACGCTAACGATATCCTGCTCATTGGGAGCGGCTCCGAGGGCAAGGGTGGTAAGGGATTTCCCGAAGTTCGGGAAACGCAGTTTATATTCAATCCCGTTACGAAACGCGGGCTTCAGGTGATAATTCAAAAAACGCCGGAGGCGGTAAAAGTCTTCAACCGGCTCAAGGAGGAAGGGAAGAATGTTCTTTTTGTTATCCATAACACCTGCTGAAACAAATCGCAGGGGCAGGCGAGGTAATCGGAGAAGCGGAAATTCGATTATCACCTATTCGCTTGTCGGGTTATGGATATTGCTCATCGCATTCGAGATTGTTTCCGCGGCCAATCCGCCGTGGCTTGCCAAAATCTCCGACCCGGGGAGAAGTGTGGAGGCGCGGACGTATAAAGACGTTGCCGACCTACTCCTTCGGAACGGCCATTACGACCTGGCCATATCGAACTATCTTAAAGCCCTCGAGATAAAGCCCGATATGGTCGGTGCGACGGTGAACATGGCGATAACCTTTGGCAGGATGGGAATGGTCGACAAGGCGATAGCAACACTCGAGGACGCCCTTGCGCAAAACCCGGAAAGACCGTCGGTCATATATTACAACCTCGCGGAGATATGCGAAAAATCCGGTCGAACAGACGATGCAATAACCTATTACAACAAATCTGCGGAAGAGGCGCCGTTCGCAATTTATGCCTATCGCAAGCTCGGCAAGATATATCTCGAGAAGGGCGATTGGGATTCGGCGATATACGCGCTTCAAAAGGCACTCGACAACAAACTTACGATGAAGGTCTCCTACGAGGGTATGTTGAAACGCGATATCAATTCCTTTCCCGACGATCCGGAAGTCCGTGAGGCGATTCGTTCTGCCCTGGATAAAGGGGTTTCGTGGGAGGACTTAAAGCCTTACGATAATAAAATTTTTGTTGATGTCCTGAAAAGTGAAAAGGAACTATCGAGGCTTCACGATTATATCGGGTATGCTTATGCGATGAAGGGTGACCTTTTGAATGCGATTCCGCATTTTCGGATTGCATTGAGTATCTGGCCGGAAAACGAGCAGGCGAGAAACAACCTGAACGCCGCCATACAAGACGAGCGCAATGGATGAAAGAAAGTTTTGACAGGATGGGTTGACAATATAGAGGTAAACTTTTATACTATAAATAATAAGATATTTTATAAGGAGAGATGCAATGAAATACCTAAAAAATTTAATGTTCCTGTTCATTGTTTTGTCGGTGGTGGTTGCGATTGGCCTGTCTATGAACTCGGTTCAGGCAGAACCGTGCGGATGCAGTGACGACGATCTTTTTGCTCAGGCAATCGTTCAGCCGGATATGACCGCCAGCGGCGGTGATGTTGATTTGCCACCGATAACGATGGACATCGAGCCGGAACGGAAGCAGTCCGAACCTCAACCGATGCCGGCTCAGCCGACCACAGGGGGTAAGTCCTCGTCTCAACCTCTAGTAGTAGAAATTCAGGACACACCGACCGGCTGTGGCGAGCCTCCGCCGAGAAGAGGAGTTAAGGGCATCGATGTCGCCGAAAAAGACCCGCGATTTATATCTATGGCAGAGAAGTTTGACCCAAAATCGAACGAATATGACCAGTGCCTTAATCTCTTTGCGTTTGTTATCACGACATCGGAGAAGATTCAGAAAGCCATGGCAGAAGGAAACGATGACGAGGTTAAGGTCTGGCGTAGCAGCATCTACGAGGCTATTGGTTATCTCCGCGACCTCGGTGTCGACCCGGAACCGCTCAAGCCTGAGATCGAGGCGGCGGGTTGCGAGATACTCACCAATGAGGTGTTGGCGGCAGGCGATGCTCAAGCCGGGTGTAAAAACTGCGGACGCCAGGAGGAGAAGATACGCGGCGTTCGGATTCCGCTGCCGGACCTCGACGAGAAAACGATGAAGGGCGAATACAACCCGCGGGTCGTAAGAGTGTTCGAAAAATCGTCGCTGGACTGCGACGATGTTGATGTTGCTTTACAGTTGTTGTCTTATATTGTCGAAGCGCCGGAGGGATATGCAAAGGCGATGGAGGCCGGCAATACCGAGGAGATGCAACTTTGGAAAAACGCGGTTTCCCATGTAATAAAGAAGTTTAGGTATCTTGTCGATCTCTCGGAGTTCACAAGCGATATCGCCGAGTTCGACCGGATGGCCGGAACGAACTACATTGCCCTGCTTTCG
>QMNL01000199.1 GCA_003647755.1 Candidatus Coatesiibacteriota bacterium | reverse complement strand
CGAAGCCGCGAGTGCGGAGTTCTATTGTTCGCCAGGCTGGAACAAGCGTTACCCGCGCATTCAGATCCTTACGGTAGAGGAGCTCATTGGCGGCAAGGGCGTCAACTACCCCCCATCAAAGCACGTGAATGTAACATTCAAGAAGGCCCCGAAGGCCAAACCAAACGGCGACTGCAATTCGAGCGATCTATTCAGTTGACTAAAGGACAAGGAGAGTAACTGATGCTTTCAATGGAGATTGTCAAAGAGGTCGATCCAGAGATTTACGAGGCGATAATGAACGAGGAGCGTCGTCAGCTCGAGAAGTTGGAGCTGATCGCTTCGGAGAACTTTGTTTCCGAGGCTGTTCGGCAGGCGCAGAGCTGTGTGATGACGCACAAGTATGCGGAGGGCATCCCTGGCCACAGGTATTATGGGGGATGCGAGTTCGTCGATGTTGCGGAGCGGCTTGCGAGGTCACGCGCGATGAAGCTTTTCGGTGCGGATTACGCCAATGTCCAGCCGCACTCGGGCGCTCAGGCGAACATGGCGGTCTATATGGCGGTGATGAAGCCGGGCGACACGATGCTCGGGCTGTCGCTCACGTGCGGTGGGCACCTGACGCACGGCAGCCCGGTCAACTTCTCTGGGAAGCTCTATAACGTTGTTCCCTACGGGGTGAATCGCGAGACTGAGCAGATTGATTACGCCGAGGTCGAGAGGCTGGCGTTGGAGCATAAGCCGAAGCTGATCGAGGTCGGTGGGAGCGCATACCCGAGGACGCTGGATTTCGCCAAGTTCAGGCAGATAGCTGACGAGGTGGGGGCGGTAGTTATGGCGGACATCGCGCACATCGCGGGACTTGTGGTCGCGGGTGAGCACCCGAGTCCGGTTCCGCACTGCCAGTTCGTTACGACTACGACACACAAGACGCTTCGTGGCCCGCGAGGTGGGATCGTTCTCTGCACCAAGGCCGACAGGAAGCTTGTCAACAGGGGCGTATTCCCGGGGGTGCAGGGCGGGCCTTTAATGCACGTGATTGCCTCGAAAGCGGTAGCGCTCAAGGAGGCTTCGACCGATAGTTATCGAGAATACATAAGGCAGGTTGTTAAAAATGCGAAGGTGCTCGCTCAGACGATCATAGACAGGGGTTATCGGCTTGTTTCTGGTGGCACGGACACGCACCTGATGCTGGTTGATGTGAGCGCAAAGGGCATGACCGGCAAGGATGCGGAGGAGTGGCTGGATGGGGCGAACATCACCTGCAACAAGAATACGATTCCGTTCGAGACGGAGAGCCCGTTCATAACCAGTGGGATCAGGCTCGGAACGCCTGCGCTCACGACGCGCGGGATGAAGGAGCCAGAGATGGAGAAGGTGGGCAACTTCATCGCCGATGTGCTTGACAGCCGTGGTGACGAGGGCGTCGTGTCTCGGGTTGGCAAGGAGGTCAAGGAGCTCACGTCAGGCTTCCCGCTTTACGCATACTAGCGGGTGAAGGGAATCTGTGCGGAGTATGGGTGTGGGTTGCTGCGGGACCCACCGAGCGCAGGGGCAGACTTGGCGCCGGTGATTATCGGTAGAGGTTGCGCGTCCCAGAGAGTTATGTATGGGCCATTTTGACGTCGATGTGGATCGCATCAGGCGCGATATTGTCAGAAGGTTCTGTCGATTTTTTATCTTCCCGGTTGACATATTGGACGATCGATAATATAGTAGAAATAGCATGGATATGTCAGAGGCGGTTTTCGACTGCTATAGCCCGCAATCGGTTGGATGGTAGTTAGAGCGTAAATAATCCGAATTCCTCTAGGGGGCCTCATATGGTTGCAAAGGCGAGTCTGGTCAAGTTACGGGATGAACTGCTCAAGAAGGCAAAGCGTCGCAAGGTAGTTACCTATCAGTGGATAAGCGACGAGTTGCCTTCTGGCGTTTCGGTATCTGGCGAGGAGCTGGATGACCTTATGATGGCGATGAGCCAGCACGGTATCGAGATCGTGGATGCTGGGGCTGACGAGTTGATGGAGCAGTTCTTAAAGGATTCAGTGCCCGAGGAGGCACCTGAATATAGCGATAGCGAGTTGGAGATGGAGGAACATCATTACGACTCGTCCAAGGAGCACTCGCCTGTCAATGTTTCCGACACGCTGAAGATGTACTTCCGCGACATGGGAAAGGTTCCGCTCTTGGATAGAGAGGGCGAGGTGAGAATCGCCAAGCGGATCGAGATCGGCAAGACCAGGGTTCTCAAGGCCGTAGTGTCTTCACCGTTGGGCATCAAGGGGTTGTTGCGTTTTGCTGCCGATCGGAGGCGCCGTGAGAACATTCGGGAGATTGTCAAAGTTGAGGATTATCGGGAGAGTTATAACGAGGACGAGGAGCGGGAGCGTGTCCTTGGTATACTCTCCGATGTGAAGGGGCGATACAAGGAATATCTGAGCGTGATGCGGCTTTGCAAGCAGGAGGCTACTGCGACCAGGGAGAACCGCAAGAAGGCCGGGAAGCTGTTCGCCGAGATCGTCAAGAAGCTCATGTCGCTGAATCTAAACCCGAAGTATGTCAACAGGATCACCGAGAAGATACGCGATCTTCTGAACCAGTGGACGGAGTGCGAGAAGGAGATTCGCAAATACGAGGAGCACTGCGGGATGTCGGTTCAGGAGATCAGGAACGCGATACGTAGGCTGCGAGGCGTTGCTGTCGAGAAGAGAGACCAGAAAGAGAACCAGCTGGGCTTCACGCTGGAGGAGCTCAAGGAGATAGACAGCATAATCAAGGATCGGCGGAAGAAGATAAAGAAGATCAAGGCGGAGACCGGGATGACCTTGCCCGCATTGATGCAGGTCTCGCACAGGATTGCGATGGGCCAGGAGATCGCCAAGGAGGCCAAGCGGGAGCTTTCAGAGGCCAATCTCCGTCTCGTTGTAAGTATCGCCAAAAAATATGCCAACCGCGGCTTGCACCTGTCCGACCTGATTCAGGAGGGCAACATTGGCTTGATGAAGGCAGTTGACAAGTTCGAATATAAACGTGGCTACAAGTTCTCCACGTATGCTACGTGGTGGATACGTCAGGCGATCACCAGGGCAATGGCGGACCAGGCGCGAACCATCAGGATACCGGTTCACATGATCGAGACGATCAACCGGATCGTTCGGACTTCTCGCTACTTGGTGCAGGAGTTTGGCCGTGAGCCCACGCCAGATGAGTTGGCACAGAGGCTCGCAATACCTCCTGATAAGATCCGCAAGATAATGAAGATAGCCCAGGAACCGATCTCGCTGGAGACACCAATTAACGAGGAGGAGGACAGCCACATCGGCGACTTCATCGAGGACAAGAAGATAATGTCCCCAACCGATGCGGTCGATCGTCAGAACCTGAAGGAGATTACCCATCGGCTTCTAAGAAGATATCTGACGCCGCGCGAGGAGATGGTAATCATGCTCAGAATGGGCATCGATACCGGATACGAGCACACCCTTGAGGAGGCGGGCATCATGTTCAACGTCACGCGGGAGCGCATCCGACAGATCGAGGCCAAGGCCCTCAGGAAGCTGCGCCACCCAACGAGGCGCAAGTTCCTCAAAGGCTTCACACCTTAATCTGCTCGGCCAACGCGAAAGCTCCGATGGGCGCGTCTATCGCCTCTTCTGCATCCCGCACACCTGATCAATGAGCCTCATCGCAGTTTCGGACCTTCACCTCGCGCCGGGAGAGACCGAGCTTCAGTCCTGCTTCGTTCGCTTCCTCGAGTTCATAAAACCCGAGGCCGAATCAGTTATCATAAACGGCGATCTGTTCAATTTTTGGTTCGGATATCGCGATGTCGTTCCGTACTGCTATGTGCCGACTCTCTCCAAACTGCTTGACCTTGCCGACAGCGGCGTAACTTTCAAATACTTGCACGGGAACCATGACTTCAACCTCGGTCCGTTCTTCGAGCGAGTGCTGCCCGCAATGGTCTTCACCCACTCGCTTCAGATGGATTACCTGGGCACCAAGGTGCACGTGGAGCACGGCGACCTGCTCGATCCAGAGGACATCGGCTACAGGTTTCTCAGGAAAGTCGTTAGAAGCAGACCGATAGCCTGGCTATTCCACGCTTTGCCGCCTCATATAGGACTTCATGTCGCCAACGGCTCTGCACATATCAGCAGGAACTACGTGATCAGTAAGAAGAGCAACTTCTACTATCACTGCTTCGAGGCCGCATACAGAACTATGAAATCGGGCGCAGACCTCGTCGTCTATGGCCACGGCCACCGCACCATCTTCTCCGAGATGCTCGTCGATAATCGCCAAAAGCTGCTGGTGATGCTTCCTGGCTTCAGGCACAAGCAGCTGTATTTTCTGCGGCTTGCTCCGGACAGAAGTGGGCTGTTCATGTTCGACATGAGCTCCGGCAAGGAGAGGCCGCTTCATCTTTTCGATATCGCCACGCTTGGCAAGGAACTCGAGGCGTAGCGTTACTTGACACTTATACTAGGCATAGACACATCCTGCGACGACACGTCCTGCGCGGTTGCGTCGGATGAAAGAGAGATCCTCTCTAACGTCGTCCTCTCGCAGATTGCAGACCACTCCGAGTTCGGTGGCGTCGTTCCCGAGATCGCTTGCCGCAAACACATTGAAAACATCGTGCCAGTCGTCAGAAAGGCGCTTTCGGATGCGGATTGCACGCTCGCTGGTTGCGCAGCGATAGCGGTTACGCAGGGACCCGGGCTTGTCGGTGCGCTTTTGGTTGGCATAGGCGTTGCCAAGGCCATCGCAT
>QMNL01000198.1 GCA_003647755.1 Candidatus Coatesiibacteriota bacterium | reverse complement strand
GGAGTAGATGATCTTGGCGAAGGTAGTTGGCAATGTCGTGGCCACCCGGAAGGACGAGAAGCTCGTCGGCTCAAAGCTCCTAGTCGTTCAGCCAATCGAGCCTGACGGGAACCCCAGGGGCGGCCTGGTGATAGCGAGGGATACTGTGGGGGCAGGCTCCGGCGAGACCGTCATAGTTGTGCAAGGCTCATCCGCACGTATGGCCAAGCAGAGCAAGGAGACGCCAGTGGACGCCGCAATAATCGCCATTGTCGATGAGATCAGGAGGGACGGGTTGGACGCATGAATTGGCAGTCTCCGATTCGCTGGACCGACTTCTGTTCTGTCTGAGCTGCGGACGCACTATCGTTACGTTGGCAATCGGGCGTGCGGCCTAGAAGGGTGCTGGGGTATAACGGGGCTACCTCATAGGGAGGTATTTCTTCACGCGACTTAACAGTTTGGAGTCTTGAATGCAGAGAAAATATAAGAATCCACCGTTGGTTGAGCTTGTTTGTGAGTTTCGGCTGCCTCCCCAATGCGCTTGGGACCTCACAATGCCGGGACTCATTTATGATAAGGTTAGGAACGAGTTTCCGAATAGGAAGCCGCGTCTTCTTCATCATTTCGAGCTTGGCTCTGGTTCAGAGGGGATAGGAGAGAGGTTCCGCACAGAACGGAGGGTGCTGTTCCTTGCGAGCCAAGACAAGAGGCTTTTCTTGGAAGTGGGGCCTCGTTTGTTGGGTGTGCATTCCCAGGTAACACCCTATCCTGGCTGGCAGCATTTCAAGCCGAAGATCGAGGTTGGTTTCAAGGCGTTGATGGCGGTTTCAGATACTGAGAAGCTGCGCGGGGTCAGTCTGCGCTACATCAATAGAATCGAAGTCCCTGATGACTCCGGAGGGCTGGAGAAGTACCTCAACTTCCGACCATTGTTGGCCGAAAATGAGGGCATGACCATCACCAGCTTCATTGGCGGGACAAGATTCAGCATTGCCGATGATTCCTGCAGAGTAGAACTTCAGAGCACTGTGCCGGATGATCCCGGCGATCGAGCTTTTTTGTTGGTGATTGATTATTCTCTTGCGCCTGATAAAACCATAGAACAAGAGAGGGCGCTGGAATGGGTTGAGAGCGCTCACGACAAGGTGGACGAGCTCTTTTTTGAAAGGTGTATAAAACAGCCGCTTAGAGACCTTTTTGGAGAGATCAGGTAAATGATGGGCATGCAAATGGTCCCTTGGCACCGTTCCGCAGTGCCCAAGATAGGTCAGCTCGGGAACTACGTCTGGCAGCCGTCAGTCGAGCCGAAAGGTTCACAAGCCCGACATCAGTTGGAGCGGAAAGATCTCAAAGTCATCAAGAAGAAAGAGGGGGATCAGGAGTCTGACATTACTTCTCGGTGCGAAGTCGTTGTGAGCCGTCTATCAGCCATGAATGTTGTTATCCCTAACCTCAAAAAGGTGAAGAGATATTTGCTTAACTATCCGGATATGATTGATCTCCTTGAGCCTGTTTGCGCTGCCGTGCTCGAGCGATTTCCTCCACCCTCCCAGGTGGCCCTGGAATTGTATCAAGACCCAGAGAGCGATGATCAGTATCTGACGGTTTACGTTAGGCAGCACGAATACGACAAGGAGATTCTTGACGTGTTGGACGAGGTCTCGAACCAGTTTGACGATATTCTGTGCGACACTTCCGGTTGGCTTCTTGTAACTACCGATTTTCAGGACCCGCTCTGAATCCAATGTCATTTGATTGGAGCGAATACCTTGATTTGGCACGGCATCTTGTTGACCAACCGAAGGGCTTTACGCGAGAAGCAGGTCTGCGGTCAGCTACAAGCAGAGCTTATTATGCTGCGTTCTGCAGTGCGCGCACTGTGGCAAAGGAAAGGTTCTATTTTGCACCAACCAACACTGGCAAGGACCACGGAGACGTCATAAATCATTTCAGAAGTTTGGGAATGGAACAAATTGCTAAGAAGTTGGGGCGGATGCATGGGTGGCGCAAGCAATGCGACTACGATGGGAAAGTTGATAGACTAGAGACAATCGCCAACTCAGCGATTCGTTACTCAACAGATGTGCTGAAATTACTGAAATGGTCTGGCCGATAGTTATATTGCGCCCTGCACTGTTGTTTCCGATTTTCGGCTAAATCTTTATGGCCCACTTGCCGCAGCGGCTGCCCACGTAAGCCACAAGCTTTCCGTCGGCCACGAGCTTCACGATCTCGCAGTGGTTCTCGCACCCGTCACAGATGAACGTCTCGCCTCGCCTCACCGAGTCACTGGGATTGAACCCCTTGAAGCGCGAGCCATCCCAATTTCTCAGCCGTTTGGTCAACATCGCAACGCCGATCGCGCCCATCAGTGCGAAATGCTCGGGAACGATGACATCATGGCCGAGTCGCTCCTCAAGGGCGCGGCGCATGCCGGCATTGGCCGCCACGCCTCCCTGAAACACTATCGGCGGCCGCAGCTTTATGCCTCTGGCCAAGTTGCTCAAGTAGCTTCTGCTTAACGCATCGCACAGGCCAGCGCATATCTCATCCCTGCTGTAGCCCATCTGCTGCTTGGCTATCATGTCCGTCTCCGCGAAGACCGTGCAACGGCCTGAAATGCGGGCGCGGGATGTCGCCTCGGCGGCCAGCCTCCCCAGCTCGGAGACATTGATGCCCATTCTCTCCGCTTGGTGGTCCAGGAAAGAGCCCGTCCCCGCCGCACAGATCGTGTTCAGCCGGAAATCAGTAACGAACCCCTTTTCAAGGACGATCAGCTTCGATTCCTGCCCACCGATCTCGATGATCGTCCGCACATCGGAAACTGCCTCGCGCGTTGCGGTGCTGTGCGCCGTGATCTCGTCCTTGATGATGTCGGCACCGACGAGGGCCGCCGCGAGCTGCCTCCCGGTCCCGGTTGCCCCAACGCCGACAACATCCGCTTGGCCTCCGAGCTGCTCGCCGACTCGCCGAACCGAGTCCCTAACCGCCGCGATCGGATCGCCTCGGCTGCGAAGATAGGACTGCGCCAGGACGCTGTGCGCCTCGTCGATGGCGACTGTCTTTACGGTTATGGAGCCAGCATCGATACCAATGTAAAGCCGACCCATGAGTTCGATTCGCCGCTCAGGATGCGGCAGGCTTCCTTCGCAGAGTTGACTCGATGCCGACCACTATGGGCAGAACCAGCAGGGAGACGATCATGCCCGCAGACGCGATCGTTGGCACCTGCTTAGTCGATTCGCTGAGAGCATACCAGACGAGCGTCGTGCCAAGTCCCGCGAAGGAGCTTATGATTGCGCCCAGTTTGGTTGCCCTCTTCCACAGAAGGCCATAGACGAACGGTGCAAGGAAAACCGAGGCGACAGCGCCCCACGATATCGACAGCATCGTGACGATTATCGTAGGCCTCTCGAACGCCAACAGCACGGAGAGCACGATCGCCACCAGGCACGCCACTCGCATCAGAAGCACGAGCTTCCTTTCGCTAGTATCCTTCCTGAAAAAGCCCTGGTACAGGTCCTTCACAATTGACGAGCTCGAGACAAGGACGAGCGCAGCCAGCGTGGACATTGACGCGGCAAACACGAGAAGCAGGATGATGACAGCGAGCAAGTCTGGGACGAAATCGCGTATCATCACGGGTATGAGTTTATCCACGGCGACCTTTCCATTCGTGAACAGCGCCGGGTACTTGCCGGCCGAGATGAAGACTCTCGTCAGTGTGCCGGAGTAGTATGCGCCGAGCGTTATGACGAGCGCGAAGAGCGATGCCACGATTGTGCCTATCTTCACCGACCTGTCGTCCTTGATCCCGTAGAACTTCTGGACAAGCTGCGGCATTGCGAAGGGCGCAACGGAGGTGAGAAAAACCAGGGCCACTATTGGGAGCCAGCCCGGCGGGCCCACGGCGGAGGTCAGGTCCGGATTGATCGAGTTGAGCTTGGCCAAGATGTTCGAGAAGCCTCCGGCCTTTTGTGTGAACATCCCGATCATTATCAGGATGCCCGCGACATGACCGTGCCCTGAAATATGTCCACGAGTGTTACGGCTTTGTAGCCGCCCATGGTGAGATAAAGGGCTGTCAGAACCGCCATGCTAAGCAGGACGTATTCGTAAGGCATGTTGAAGTTGATCTGGAACAGATAGCTTAGGCCCATGTAAACGGACGCGGAATACGGGATTAGGAACACGAAGATACATACCGCGGAATAGGCCTTCAGAAACTTCGAGTCGTATCGCCACTTCAGGTATTCAGGCATCGTGTGCAGGTTCAGCTTTTGGCTGACGAGCATGATCCTCCTGCCAAGCAGCTTCCAGACGAGGAAAGTGCCGATCACGGTGTTGCCCAGGGCTATCCAGAGAGATGCCATTCCAAAGCTCCATCCGATCTTGCCCGCAAACCCAATTATCAACACCGCGCTGAAATAGGCCGTCCCGTAGGTAAATGCGGTCAGCCAAGGTCCAACCGCTTGATTCGCAAGAAAAAAACCCCTGAACGTCTTGGTGCGCTTCATTGACGTGTAGCCGAGATAGAGGATGACAGCGACGTAGACAGCGAGGCACGCAACCTTGATCATCAGTTAGACCCTTCCTTTCCTCGTGGTTCCTTTCCAGGGTTTACGACAGACTGTTGCCCAAAAGCATTGGCTAGAAGATAGCAAACATCATTGGTCAATACACTCAGAAACCGTAGCGGTCGTGGAGCTCACGTTTCACCTCTTTCTCCTTCTCCGCGGCACGCTTCTCGCACTTGCGCTTACCTGTGGCGATCGCAAGTTCCACCTTC
>QMNL01000197.1 GCA_003647755.1 Candidatus Coatesiibacteriota bacterium | reverse complement strand
TGAGGAGACGTTCGGCACTATCGACATCGAACAACACCCCTTGCCGGAGGGCCATGAGATCAAGATGCACTAGGCTGGACAGAAGATGGCGAGGGTCCGGTAGTTGCCGGTGCGGGTTTTGGTTGTTCGGGGGCTCAGCGTGGATTTGGGAAGATACAAAGGGGTATTGTGGTGTTTGTAATGAGGCCTCTTGTGGGCATTAGGAGGCGGACCTCTGGAGCAAATGGGTTTGATTAGGGACTGCGTTTTATGATCCTTAAAGTTCAGCCGTCCGTTGTCCTGAGCGACGGTGTGCGTTTCCCGTTCTCGCGAGGTGTTTTGACGAAGTCGCTGACGGCGTTAGGTCTCCCGCTGGAGGATGCGTATAGTTTTGCCTGCGACATCCAAAAGGAGGTGGCAGGCCGCGAGGGTGGGGAGTGCACGAAGGAGGAGCTGATAGGCATGGTGCTTTCCCGGCTTCGAGAGAGATTTGGGGAAGAGGTGGCGAAGGAGTATTCACGGTTGCGGCAGGGTTCACGCCAGCTAGTTGTGGAGAGCACCGGGACGTCCATGCCGTTCTCAAAAGGTCTGCTGACGGTCTCGATACAGGCATCTGGTGTGGCGGCAGAGACTGCTTTTGAGATAGCGAGGCTCGTGGAGTCGGGCCTGAAGGCAGAGCGGAAAACGGTCGTAACTAGAGATGAGATCAGAAAGAGAACAGCGCACTTCCTCTCGACTACCTCGGGCGAGGAGTTTGCACGCTATTACTTGATGTGGCGCCACCTCAAGGACGAGGCAACGCCGGTCATCGTGCTCATCGGCGGCGGGACTGGAACAGGCAAATCGACGCTGGCGGGGGAGCTGGGTCGCTTCATGGGGTTTAAGCGGGCGAGCTCGACGGACTCGATACGACAGATAATGGGAACACTTTTCTCCGATCAGTTCGTGCCCTTAATCCATGAATCGTCCTATACGGCCTACAAGTCGCTTCCTAAGCCACTTTCCGCCTCGGTCGATCCGGTGATATTTGCCTTTCAGGAGCAAGCCATTAAGATATGCGTTGGCGTGCGTGCCATGATCGAGCGGGCTGTCCGTGAGGGCGTGAGCATGGTCATTGACGGCGTTCACCTCGTCCCGGGCTGCGTAGAAATCGGAAAGTTCGGGCGCTCAGCCATCGTGAGTTGGATAATGTGTAAGGTCTCAGACGAGGCCACCCACAGAGCTAGGTTTTCCTCGCGGGAGGCCGGGGCTGGGAATAGGCTTGCACAGCGTTATTTAGAGAATTTTGACGCAATCCGTAAAATACAGGATTACGTCATCTCGCTCGCCGAGAAAAACGGGATAACAACCGTGGAAAACGATGACTTCGACAAGGCAGTTGTAGAGGCAATGGCGGTTGTCAGCGAAGACGTTATGAGACAATGCGGTTTTGAGGCCAAGAGGTAGTAGCTGGTGCGGATAGCGTTTCTTGTTCAGCGGTTTGGTTTAGATGTAAATGGGGGCGCGGAGCTCCATTGCAGGCTTGTCGCCGAGCATCTGGCATCGGACTTTGAGGTAGAGGTTCTCTCCTCGTGCGCGCTAGATTACGTGTCCTGGCGGGACCACTACACGCCGGGCGAGGAGAGAATAGATGGCGTGTTGCTCCGCCGTTTCAGGACCAAGCAGACCCGCGACGAGCGGAGGTTTGGGCTGATCTCGCAGGAGGTTTTCAGTGGTCCGAGCACGATTGAAAAACAGCGGCTTTGGCTGCGCGAGCAGGGCCCATTCATGCCAGACCTGGTCGAGTTTCTAAGAAAGAATATCAACAGGTATGACATTCTGATCCCCTTCAGTTTCCGTTACTACCACTCATACGAATGTGTGCGGCTCTTCGGCGACAAGTCGATCCTTGTCCCCACCGCGGAGCCTGATCCTGCGGTCGAACTGCCCATCTTCCAGAACACGTTTCAAAAGCCCAGTGTGATATTATACAACTCGCCCGAGAGCAAAGTTCTTGTCGAAACCGCTCATCACAACTACTCCGTGCCCAGTATCATAACGGGCGTCGGCATAGAGGAGAAAAGGGCCGGCGACATCAACGAGACGCTCGCCAAGTATTCGCTTGTGTCCCGCCCATATATCATCTACATCGGGCGAATCGACAAAAACAAGGGATGCGAGCAGCTTTTTGACTACTTCATCGATTACATCGCCGGAGACAACAGGCCAAAGCCGGAACTTGTGTTGTTGGGCAACAACGTTATCGACGTGCCGGACCACCCGATGATCAAACACCTGGGCTTCGTCTCCCTCGAGGACAAGCTCGCCCTTCTGAAAGGCGCAAAGCTGCTCGTCATGCCGTCTTTTCTGGAGAGTCTCTCGATGGTCCTGCTGGAGGCGTGGGCTAACCGCAAAGCTGTATTGGTCAACGGCCAATCAGACGTTCTGAGGGGACAGTGTATCCGCAGCAATGGGGGCCTTTACTACCGCTCGAAAGGCGAGTTCATCGTTGCCTTGAAGGAGCTTCTGACGAACGACTTCCTGCGCTCACGCCTCGGCAGCCTCGGCAACAGGTACTTCCGGATCAACTACAACTGGGGCGTCATAAAACGGAAGTACGAGCAGGCCTTCGAGATAGCGGTTCGCGGCCAGAATAACAGGATGGCCAGTTCGGCCTAAGAAGATGCAATAATGCCTCGAACAAAAGCCCTATCGGCGCGAACAGGTCGCGACACTGCTGCCTCAGAGCTCTACATGGGAGACAGGCTGCTCGACGATCTCTTCATCATCCTTGCGGAGCTTGATTCGGCAGACCTGCAGGTTCTAAAACGAGGTGGCATCGCAAAATCCAGCATAAACCGCCTTCTTGCTGTCATTAGCGCTTCACCCGTCGCTCCCCCCTCTTTCCCACGCCTCAAGAAGGATCGGCTGGTCAGGTTCCTGCTGCATCTTCTCATCGAGATGAAGCTGCTCGTGGTTCGTCCCGACGAGGCCCTTGCTAGCCTTTCGGAGACCTGTGAGAGTTGGTTGTCGGCCCCGCTTGAGGCGCAACAGCAAGAGCTCTTCAGCGCGTATCTTGGCTCGTCGTGGGACGAGCTATACCAGATTCCGAGCCTCCGGGTCGATGTCTCTGGCCGGCGAAATCCACCAAAGGAGTGCAGGAGCGCCGTGCTCTCTGAACTGGCGAGGCTCCCGGAGGGCGAGTGGCACGAATTTGGCACGTTCGCCACGCAGATATATGAGGCGCTGCCGGGCTTCCTTCGCCCACAATCCGACCCCTATAACTGGAGGATAACTATACTCGAGGCCGGCAGAGGGCATCGGTTTCACAGCGAGGACGGCGAGAGAAGTTTCTGGTTCAATCTGGAGGGCCACCTCCTCGCCAACTACATCTATGACCCACTCTACTGGCTTGGGGCTGTCAAGCTGAGGCTCTCAGAAGAACAGCAGCTCACGCACTTCGCCATCTCTCAGCCCGGCAAGAGGCTGCTTAATGGACACCTGAACACCAAGTTCGCCAAGCCGCAGAAGCATTTCGTCCTACAACCAGACTTCGAGATAACAGCGAACAGGGAGTTTGACCGCTCTGCTCTACTCTTTCTCAACCGGTTCTCGAATCGCAGCGAGACAGACGCCGTCTTCAAGTTCCAGCTCAGCAAACACTCGATTGCGAGAGCCCTTCAGCGTGGCATTGAGGGCAAATCAATCATCTCGTTTCTCAAGCGCCATTCGCTCGCCGGGGTCCCGCAGAACGTTGAGTTCTCGATAAGGGAGTGGGCGGCTAAGTTCGGCAACATTAGGATAAGGGACGCCGTCCTGCTCGAAGCGGCGGACGAATTCCTCATGACCGAGATTCTCAATCTGCGCAAGGTGGCGACTTACATCCAGGAACAGATCGGGGGGAGGACCGCACTTATTGACCGCACGCAGGCGAATGCACTGCATAAACTGCTCAAGCGTGAGGGCTACTTGCCCGAGATCGATGAGGAACTTCTGGAGTCTAGTCCTGAGCTTCAGACATACTCGCTCTCTCAGCAGCAGAGCATAGCCGTTTTCACTAGCGCCCTTGCGCTGTCCCGAATTCTGAGGTCGGTCGAGCACGAGCTTTCGGCGCTCAAGAGGTTCAGTATTGACGAGGAACTCCTTTCTGCGAAGCTTCCGTTCCTGATGGAACTACAGGTTAGATTTCTTGCGGGTGAGCTTTCAGACCTTGTCATGCAGCGAGAGCCGATATCTAGAAGACTGGCTGATGGAAAAAAAGCCAAGCTCGCGAACAAACCTCGAAAGGGAATCATCGACAGCTTGAACACGGCCATGACACTCGCCAAGCCGATGGTGATAGAATATCTATCGCCGATCACTCAGGCCATTAGGTACAGAAAAGTAACGGTCTTGGAGGTAATTCGGACGCAGAACGGAGGCTACATAAGGGCAGTTGACCAAACAACAGGCGACGAGACAGTCATCTCAATCCTTGCGATCAGGAGCGCCTCATCCCCTCAATAGGAGCCGGTGAGCGAACTAGGGTCGCACGAGCCCTGCCTGCAAGCGGTGTGTTTCACAGCGGTTCGCGTGGCCTTGTTGGATTGATACGTCCACCAACGAACACGAAGCCCCTTTTTCCCTCTTCGTGTCTCTTAGTGCCCTTAGTGGACGATTCATACCATCAATTCTGTCCACGAAGTTCACGAACGGCCACGAAGGGATAGTTGTCTCACTTCTCTCTCCTCTTCGTGTCTCTTAGTGCCCTTAGTGGACGATTCATACCATCAATTCTGTCCACGAAGTTCACGAAGGGCCACGAAGGGGTAGTT
>QMNL01000196.1 GCA_003647755.1 Candidatus Coatesiibacteriota bacterium | reverse complement strand
TCAAGATATACCCCATCCAGTTCGACGCGAGTCGCAAGCTGCTGCGAATCGTGCGAAGCGGAACGGTTGAGATAAGGCTCGTTCGCGACGCCCGGACGCTTCCTGCCGATGCCGAGCTCGGCCTTCACGATGAGGGGTGTTTCGAGCCGATACTGGCTCACCTCTTGGCCAACTACGAACGAGCGAGGTTCTACCGACTGGCCACCCGGTCAAGGAGCTTGAGCGAAGAGTATTGGTATAATCCAAAAACGACGTATTTGAAGCTCTCGACGAACGAGGATGGGGTCTATAAGGTTGACTACGATTATTTGCGCATCCACGGCGTTGCCCCCTCGGACATAGATACCTCGCGGTTGAAGCTCTACTACCGCGGGAAGATGGTGCCGCTGCTCGTGGTGGATGGCGGGGACGGCTCGTTTGACGAGGGCGATTTTTGCCTCTTCATGGGTGGCCGGAAGCGCAGCGAGCAGATTGGATGGGCATTGGACGAATACACGGACGAGGCGGTCTGGTGGCTTTGCTGGGACGCTGGGCCGGGGCTGCGGTATCAGGATCAGCAGGCTGTTCCACCTAGCGTGCAGGGGCAGGTTGACGTCTTGGACGCCGACTCGTACTTCTGGGCGAAGGAGCACTTTGAGAAGGACGTGCTCTACGATGGTTGGAATGATGACGTCGATCAGGACAGCTGGTTCTGGGACACGGTCTGGTTTGCGCCCGACTCGACTACCGTCGATTTCACGCTTCACGCATTTGACGAGGCTGTGCAAACTGCGGCAACCGTCTCGGTGCGGCTGAAAGGCAATTCGAGCGTCTTCAACGTCAATCCGGACCACCACTCGGTTTTCTACATCAATAGAAACCACACACCAGTGGGGGACTTCTTCTGGGACGGATATGAGTTCGCAACCATGACATTCCGGGTTCCCGCCGGCACTCTCAGGGATGGCCGAAACACAATTACTGTCGAGAGTCCTGGCGACACCGAGGCGAGCGTGGATTCGATCTACATCAACTGGCTGGAGGTCCAATATCCCAGGCGCTACCAAGCGATTCGGGGCGAGACCTGGTTCAGGCCACCAGCTGGCTCAGACGGCCGTCCTGTGGAGTATCGGCTCGCGGGATTTGGGCAGAGCGACGTCCTGATTCTCGACATCGCAGGTGGCCGATACTTCCCCCACTACTCCCGCGTGAAGGAGGGAGGCTCGTGGGTGGTGCGTTTCGTGGACCCCAATCCATCGGAGCAGACGCTCTATTGGGCAACGACCCAGGCTGACCTCAAGACGCCGCTCAGCGCGGTCCTTGACGAGCCTTCAACGCTCCGAGATACGTCCAATCAGGCCGACCTCATAGTGATCACCAGACCTGAGTTCTTTGCGCCTCTTGAGCAGCTGGTTGCGTTCAGAAGGGCGCAGGGGATCAGCGTCAAAGTCGTGGACATCCAGAACATCTTCGACGAGTTCAGCTACGGCATGTTTAACCCGCTGGCCATGCGCTACTTCCTCCACTTCGCGTACAACAACTGGGCAGAACCAATCGCCACGCACGTCTTGCTCGTTGGCGACGCCTCGTGGGACTACAGGTTCATTCTGCCCGATAGCGTCATACCGAACTACATCCCATCCTACCTTGACCCTGCGCGGGACGATAAGTTCGTAAGCGTAACCGGGGGCGAGAAGGACTGGTATCCCGATTTCGCCATCGGTCGCATTCCTGTCCAGAACGCCCAGGACCTGACCAAGGTGATCGTGAACACGATCCGCTACGAGACCGCTCCGCCACCGGGGGATTGGACGAGGCGTGCGCTCTTGGTGACGGGCGGCAAGAACTGGGTGGAGCAGAATACCTTCATGGGGCACGCTCATGATTACGAGGATGCCATGCCCGATGATTTTGAGTTCGCGGAGGTTTTCAAGCAGACCGAGGGATGGAATAACAAGGAGCACTACGCACAGATGATACTGGAAGAGCTCAACCGGGGCGCCCTGATCACGATCTTTTCCGGACATGGAGCGAGGAACCAATGGGACTTCGTGCTCGAGTCTTCCGACCTTTACGGGCTCCACTGCGAGGGCAAGACGCCGATAGTATTGGTTATGACCTGCCACACGGGACGGTTCGCCAACCCCAAAACCTCATGCATTGGTGAGGAGTTCATCATGGGGGGCGACGCTTTGCAGCGAGGGCTTGCATACTGGGGCTCCACAGGGCTCACCTCTGTCTGGAATCCCTATTACCTCACGATGGACTTGCTGGATGAGATATTCAAAAGGGGCAACACCGATCTTGGCCTCGCCATAATGGCCGCAAAACTGAAGTTTTACGAGGAATCTGAGGACGTTACGCTTGCGTCGAGCCAGGCCTGGCTTGGAGACCCGTTACTGAGAGTGAATCTCCCTCCCATTCGCACCCCATCTAACGTCGAGGCGAGCGTCTCAGGGGACGAGGTTACAATTTCCTGGGACTACCCCGATCCCGATTCGGTCGAGGATCTCGCCGGGTTCCAGGTCTGCGTCTCAGGCCGACAGGAGCCTTCCGGCAGGCCACTGAGCCCCTGCGACGACGGCTATGTTTTCTCGGTCGACGCAGATACGAGAGAGATCACGCTCGATGCCGCCGGGGCCTCCTCGAGCTATTGCGCCGTCGTTCGCGCAGTCAACAGCGACGGGACAGCAAGCCACGTTTCTGAAAGCGCCTGCTTCAGGTTTGGCGTTTCGGGCTCAGGTGTGCCGAAGATCGTGGCCATGGGTTACGGCGACAGCGAAATCACTTGCCAGGAAGGTGGTAAGCTCAACATCTACGCCATGGTAGAGGACCCTGATGGGCTAGACGACATCGAGCAAGTCACGGCACGCTGCAATGATCTTCCGGGTAGTTTTGGTCTGGACGAGATTCTCCCCGGCATTTATCACACTCAGATTGACGTCGGGGCAGGTGTCAAGCAGGGGCAATATATTCTCGAGCTGCGCGCCTCAGACCGCATGGGGAACGTGAGTGCGGTCAGCCCGTATTTTGCCGTTCGTGGCTGGGGACTCAAGTGGCCCGGCTATACAGGCGAAAGCCAGGCCGGAAACTGGACGTTCGACGCTTCGGCCAGGCAGGGCCCGCTTGTTCTCGCCGCCGGATACTCGAGCGCTGGGATAACCTCGTTTGGCGGCGGCGAGTTGACGTTGCTTGCGCTCGCGGCACCGGGTTCGTCCGGCTTGCCTGTTGCGCGAGTGGATGTTTACCTTGACGGCGTCCCCGTTGGTGCGCAGCTTAGTGATGATGGACTGCACGGCGACTTCGAGGCGGGCGACGGCATTTTTGGGCTTAAGGTTCCGATCCCGCCGGGCGAGGTTCCGGGCAACTACCTTGTCGGCTTGAGGGCCGTCGACGAGGGCGGCCGGCCGGGTCCCATGTGGCCTTTTGTTAGCGTATGGTAATTATGCGAAGATATATCCTGTTTCTGCTTCTTGCTGTTGTTACTTTGGCGGCGCTAGTGGGCTGCCACAAGAAAGAGGCCTGGTTCAACACTGACCAGCAGATCAACCCAAGGATCAGGCACGCCAACTACGTTGACAAGGTGAACGCCTTCAAGCTCTATATCCCCCCTGGCGTCTGGCGGGTGGCTCGGGCCAAGCGAGCGCTTCTTGCGCTTGTGAATCGCAAGTGTGTTGGCAAAGTTGTTGTGAAGTCGAGCTGGCTGTTTTCGAGCCGATATGGAAGGGATGCGGAGAAAATTGCTGCCGAGAGCTTCGCCGGCGACTTCGAGTGGCTGGACAAGAAGAAGTTCTTCGTGGGTGATTTCCCGGCTGTTATCGTAGCGGCTCGCGGCAAGATCCTTTATTCACGGCCGGAGAAGTTCTACGTCTCAAGAACTGTCGCGGCCGGAGTGATCAAGTATGGCTCCAGGGAATGCCAGTTCAAATATGTAGCTCCAGACGACTGCTACGAGAAGACAAAGGACGACCTGGTGAACCTCATGATGGGCTTCAAGGAGCTTAAGCGCACCTGGTTTTCCGGCAAGCAGGACGAGGAATGAGGGCAGTCCTTCAGCGCGTCAGAAGCGCCTCGGTTACGGTGAACGGCGAGCGCATAAGCGCGATCGGCAGGGGCCTTCTGATTCTGCTCGGCGTTACACAAGATGACGATCCCCTGGCGGCGTCGAGGCTCGCCGAGAAGACCGCTACCCTTCGCATCTTTGAGGACGAGACCGGCAAGATGAACCTCTCCGTTCGGGATGTCGCGGGCGAGGCGCTGGTCGTGTCGCAGTTCACTCTTTACGCAGACTGCAAGAAGGGGAGGCGCCCAAGCTTTGCGAACGCAGCCTCTCCTGACGAGGCGCGTGAGCTTTACGAGCGCTTCTGCGAGGTGCTGGCTGGGCTTGGCGTCCCCACGCATCGGGGCCAGTTTGGGGCCAAGATGATAGTCTCCCTTGAGAACGATGGGCCAGTTACGATCTTGCTCGATACGCTCCTACTCTGACTGTTCTCTTCTCTCGCTCAGCCCCTTTCTCTCGCACGCTCCGTTTATTCAGAAGGCGCCAGAGCGAAGTTGGGCTTGGCCATGAATTGGCTGCTCAATGAGCAGATGTAGGCCGCCGTGCTCGAGGCTGTCCAATAGAAGCGACAGAATGCACGGTTCGTGAACCACACACCCCTACAGCTGGGGCCTGCCATCTTTAAGAACGCGTATTCTCGCACGCAGATGCACTTATTGGACAGGGCCGCTTGCCCCGGTACTCCGTTCAGCAGATTTATGAGGCGGCGATGCATCAGGCTGAACGCCCGGAAT
>QMNL01000195.1 GCA_003647755.1 Candidatus Coatesiibacteriota bacterium | reverse complement strand
GACTGACGACGAGCGGGATGAACCCTCGCGGGATCGTGTGGGGCCCGAGGGGGAAGAAGATGTTCGTGCTGAGCGCCGCGGGCACGATTGTGAACGTGAAGCCAAGGGGGCCAAGCAAGCCGGTGCCATTTTCGGCTAAGATGCGCATCGATCATCCCGCCGAGCGGGTGCAGATGTTCAACGAGGCCTGGTGTTCGCTGAGGGACCATTTCTATGACAAGAGCATGCATGGGGTCAACTGGGATAAAGTGAGGGAGAAGTACCTGCCGATGCTTGGGTCCGTCGCGACCCCGGGTGGGTTCAGGCTTTTGCTGGCGCAGATGATCGGCGAGCTTGGCTCATCACACGTTTGGGTATGGGGCCCACGTGACCCGAAGTCCGAGCCAACGGGCCGGCTGGGCCTTCGTTTCGATGGAGATTGGCACGGACGTGGCGTGCGTGTATCTCGTGTCGTCCCGGATGGCCCGAGCGACCAGCCGGGAAGCAGGATTACGGCCGGGGACGTGGTCTTGGCGATAGACGGTGTTGAGGTTGACAGCAGGAAGAATCCGTTTGCCCTTCTCAAAGGCAAGGTTGACGAGATGGTTGACCTCCTGGTTGTCAAGCGTGGCCGGCGAAAGCCGACACTTGTCACCGTGAAGGCCTGGTCCCGGCGGGAACTGTCCGATAAGGTCTATCTCGCGTGGGTGAAGTCCCGGAAGGCGCTCGTCAGGAAGCTCAGCGGCGGGAGGGTCGGCTACACGCACATCCGCTGGATGTCGCAAAGGTCCTACGACGAGTTCCTGAAAGAACTCACGCACGAGATGACCGGCAAGGAGGCACTGATAGTTGACGTGCGGTTCAACTCCGGGGGCAACCTTCACGACGAGCTACTCTCGGTTCTTGGCCGCAAAGTCTATTTCTATTTCGAGGATAGGGACAGATCGGTGAAGGTCATGCAGCCACGGTTCAACTGGGGCAGGCCGGTTGTCGCCCTCATCAACGAGTACTCGCACAGCGACGCCGAGGTCTTCCCGTATTCGTTCCGGAAGCTCGGGATAGGCAAGCTCGTTGGCGTTCCCACGTCCGGTGGGGTCATCTTCGTGAGCGGCGGCGTGACTCTTCTCGATGGGACGTTCGTCCTGATCCCCCAGTGGGGTGCTTACACGCTTGCCGGCAAGCAGCTCGAGGGGGTCGGCGTGAAGCCGGATATCTACGTTGCAAACCCACCCGAGCAGGACTTTAGCATGACCAGCGATGACCAGCTCAAGGCGGCGGTCGAGACGTTGCTCAAGCAGATCAAGTAGGGGGTTGACGCTTCGCAGTTGGCAGTAACATGACCGTGTTGTCGCGAGATAACCTGATGAAAGAGATGAAGTTTGAGAGCCCGAGGGCGAGTCCGGCGGAGACGCTTCGAGCCTATTCGTTCTTCTACGGCGAGACATTACTGCGACGACAGGGCCTTCTCTTCATCGCCGTGCAGGTTCTCCTTATCTCGATCTACTTGCTGGGTTCGTCTGCGTCGAGCCAAAACGCGGAGCTACAATCAATCGTATCTGATACTATTTCTCCGTTTTTGTGGGCAAGCTTTTACTTCGCCTTTGCCAGAATATCAGGGTTTTACAGGCGATACTGGAGGAGACAACAACTACGGATAAGCGTTTGGGAGCGGGAGATCGAGACGTTTCGCGCCAAGAGGGGCGATGTTGTCCTTGCAGTAGTTCCACCCACACTGGTGCTCGCATTCTGGCTCACACTGTTCTCTATTGGGCATTTTTGAAAATCGATGATATTCGCCATTGATCTGCTGCTCCAGACCGTCCGTTAAAACGAGGTAACACGTGAAAACAAAACTGCTAACCGCTCACTTCGGCAAGCGCTCATACGACCTTCACTACGGCAGCAGCATCTTTGGCCTGCTGCCTGAGGTCCTTGAACAGAAGGGCCTGACCGGCCGCGTGCTGATCGTCAGCAATCCGATTGTGAAGGACCTGCACGGCGATCGGCTTTTAAGCGCTCTTAGCGGCCGGAGGACCTCCTGGGCGCTCATCCCCGCCGGGGAGCGGCATAAGAACCTCGACACCGTCTCGTCGCTCTACGTGGAGTGCGCTACGACGGGCATCGACCGCGAGGGCGTCGTCATTGCGCTCGGCGGCGGGGTCGTCCAAGACATCACGAACTTCGTCACTGCAACGTTCAAACGGGGCGTTCCGTTCATCCAGGTGCCGACAACGCTCCTTGCACAGGTTGACATCGGCATCGGCGGCTGTGCGGTGGACCATCCCCTCGGCAAGAGCCTCATCGGGACGTTCTACCAACCCAGGGCGGCGATTCTCGACGTGGAATGCCTCGGGTCACTTCCCGAAAGCGAGTTCATCAACGGGATCGCTGAGATAATCAACAAGGTGGCGGGCCTGGGTGGCAAGATCGATGAGCTGAAGGCCGATATGCCCGCTATTGTCTCTCGGGACCCGGGCAAGGTGCTTGGCTGCATCATGGATGCCAACCGGATCAAGATAGCGATAATCGAGCGAGACGAGACCGGGCTTTCTGGTGAGCGACTCGTCCTCGACTGGGGCCACACGATTACGTATGCGATCGAGAAAGTTACGAATTACGAGATGGCGCACGGGACGGCGCTTGGGATCGGCATGCACGGTGCAGCGATTCTCTCGAGCGAGCTTGGCTACATGCCGCCAAAACGCGTTGAGCTCCTGCGGGAGGTAATCGAGATGGCCGGCCTGCCGACTCATCTGCCGGCTGGAATCGAGGCTGCGAAACTCCTTCTCGCGATGCGTAACGACGCGAAAGCGCTGAGAGGCAGGCCCAGGTTCATCCTCCTCAGGGACTTCGGCGAGGCGTTCCTGTCCGAGCCAATCCCAGACGCGAAGATAGAGCACGTATTGAGACGGCTCCAGCAGTAGGTCGTGCAGCAGCAGGCCGTGCCCTCGCCCGGCGAGTCAGCGCCCCGTTCGATAATCGAACCGCCTGCCGGCCTTCTCATGATGGCGCTGCAGTGCAAGCTGTATTAATCTGTCCACAAGCTCGGGGTATGGGACGCCGGATGCCTCCCAGAGCTTGGGATACATACTTATGTCGGTGAAGCCCGGAACACTGTTCAGCTCGCTGAAATATATCTGCTTCGTCGACCGGTCCATCAGAAAGTCAACTCTCGCCATCCCGCTTACATCCAGCAACTTGAAAACCCGAACCGCGCAGCTCCTGATGTTGTGCGAGGCGCGCTCGCGTATCCTTGCCGGGATTATCAGCTCCGACCCCTTGTCAACGTACTTCGCCTCATAGTCGTAAAACTCATTCGACGGCACCACCTCGCCCACGACCGAGGCGATGGCCTCGTCATTGCCCAGAACACCGCACTCCAGCTCCCGAGCATCAATGGCCTTCTCAACGATTAGCCTCCGGTCGAACTGCAGCGCGGTGTTGATCGCCCCAGTGAGCGCCCTTGCCTCGTTGACCTTGGTTATCCCAACGCTCGAGCCGGAGTTAGATGGCTTGACGAAACATGGATAGCCTATCCTCGCTCTGACCCTGCTCTTGACACGACGTGGCTGCCGTTGCCATTCCCACTTCGTTACCTCGATAAAATTGGGCACGGAGATACCCTCCGCCTCCACCAATCGCTTCATCGTGATCTTGTCCATGCCAAGCGCTGAACCCAGCACACCGGCGCCGACATACGCAACGCCCGCAAGCTCGCAGAGCCCCTGGATGCAGCCATCCTCACCAAAACTGCCGTGAATCATCGGCACAACAACGTCGATACGACCACTGCCACCTACCTGAACACCGCTCTTCGGCCGCGGGCCCGCCGACGCGAAAACGTGAGACAGCAGGTCGATCTCTTCCCCGCACCCCGGCAGCACCCTCTCCCCGACTCCCTCCATGCCCGCGCCCAGGAAATACCAACGGCCTTCCCTGTCCACACCAATGAAGACCGGCTCGTACTTGCTCCTGTCCATCGCGCCCGCAAAGGACCTGGCTGAGACCACCGAGACCTCGTGCTCGACCGACTTGCCTCCAAATATCACCGCAACTCGCAGTCTCCTCGATGTCATCAAGTCAGTCCTTGAATGGCTCGAAGTTGGCGAAATCACAGTGAAAAATTATCTCCGCCTCGACGCTGCGATGCCCTCCCTCACCCTCCTTGGAGTGCACCGCCACGATGTGCATGACCTCGACGGGCAACCCGGCACGCTCGCACACCCAAACGCCCGAAAACGGATGGCGCAACAGCTTCCCGTAGTAACCTTTCACGTAACCCTCCTCCGTCCGCTCGTACTCCAGAACCTTGCCAACATCGTGCAACAGCCCGCCCACCGCCACCAGGTCCCGGTCGATCTTGACCAGCCCACCGTAAGAGGACACCATCACGTCCGCGAGCGAGAGCGCCGATCTCGTTACAGCCCCGATGTGTTGGGCCAGAGTGATGCCACAGCCCTTCGCAAGAAGTGAGAACGGCATCTCACCCAGCGCGGAGGGAGAGAGGCCAGCCGCCCTCAGCGCGATACCCCAGGCGTAAACAGTCTTACGCCTCAGCTGCTCATCCCCAATCAGGTCGATCTCGGGCAGCACCCCGCTCAGCTCGTCATCAAAAGACATCTCTGACCCCTTCTTGAAAATTGTCTCAATAGCTACCTTGTGAGCATACAGCTCTACTTTCTGCAATGCAAGAGGACGTGCTGCCCCAATAATCAGATTAATGGCAGGGTAGATGGTGGGATGAACACACTTTGCCGGTGCGCAGAGGCTATGGTTCCGGAGGCATCGGCCCGTAAGTTACACCCGTTGGCT
>QMNL01000194.1 GCA_003647755.1 Candidatus Coatesiibacteriota bacterium | reverse complement strand
TACCTGGACGACGTGTTGCGGAGGGGCCGGGAGGAGGCAACCGCGGCGGCCGAGGCAACGATGCGAAGGGTTAGGGAGGCAGTGGGTCTGTGGTAGCAGGGCTGAGCGCTCCGGAGGGTTCGGAGTTTCGCGTTCAGGTTCAAGATTACGCCGGGCCGCTGGACCTGTTCGTCTATCTCGTGAAACAGGAAGAGCTTGATGTGCTGACGGTCTCGGTTCTTCAGATTGTAAAGAGCCTCGCCAAGTTTCTCGTCGATCGATCCCCGGGCCTCGACTCTGCCGGCGAGGCGATTCTGCTTACCGCGGACCTGGTATATCTCAAGTCTCGGCTTCTGCTGCCGGGAACGCCCCCTGAGGAAGCCGAAGATGACCTTCCAGACCCTTCCTCTGTGCTCGTGCAGCGGATCCTTCAGTATGAGGAGGCGCGGGCGATGGCGCAGGGGCTAGCGGAACAGCAGGAACGTAGGCAAGCAATGTGGTTCTCTGGCGATTCAACCAAATATACCGAGACCGAGGAAAATGACATAGTTGGCGCTGGCGTTGTGGACCTGGCGATCTCATTCATGGGAATGCTGACGCGAGATGAGGCGAGGCAAGTGCAATACATCTCGCGGGAGAGGTATCCGATCGCGGAAACGGTTGTGAAGATGGTGAAGATATTGAATGGCAAGCCCTCTGTTTCGATGCGGGAGGTTTTCTCACACGCCCGAGACCTCGAGGAGAAGCTAGTTTTCTTTCTTGCACTATTGGAGCTGGTCAAGTTCTCGTTGGTGTCGGCCTTTCAGCGTAGGAACTCGTTCAACATACGCCTCAGGTTGGTTGCTGATGCGGATGTGGAGCGGCTTCGGTTGAAGCTTGGGGTCAGCGGCGAAAGCGGCTTACGCGAGCGTGCCCCCGTCTAGGGATATCTTGAAAATAGGGTTCAAATGTTTTGAGCGATCGTAACAAAGCAGATCCAAAACAAGCGTCCCCGCCTGATCCAGGCAAGTTACGCATGATCGTGGAGGCTGTCCTGTTCGCTGCGACCAACCCGGTGTCGCACGAGCAGCTTCTGGACCTGTTTGGACAGAAGGTCTCCAGGGAACAGGTGGCGAATGCGCTTTCGTCGCTTTGGGAGCAATATGAGAAGGCCAATGGGGCGCTTCAGATAGTCGAGATAGGCGGAGGATTCAAGATGACGACTCGCCCGCAGCTTTCCCCGTGGATAGAGAAGTTCTTCACCAAGAGACGCAAATTATCGCTATCCAAGGCGAGTTTGGAGGTTGTCTCCATAGTGGCTTATCAACAACCAGTTACGATTTCACAGATTGACTATGTGCGAGGCGTCGATTCTGCCGGCGTGGTTCGGGGTCTTCTCAAGCTGGGTCTCATCACGGTCAAAGGTCGAAAGAAAGGTCCCGGTAGGGCGCTTCTGCTTGGCACGACTGACAAATTCCTTGACCATTTTGGGCTTTCAAGTTTGGATGCCCTGCCCAGGCCGGACGAGTTGGCCAATCTCAGTGACATCAGTCAAATGCTTGATGAATAAGGTGGGACTTGGGGATGTATAAATTGAGCAAGGATGACTTGAGTGAGTATCGGCGTCTGATCGATTCGTTCAAGGACAAGAGCATTATGGTCGTCGGCGACCTAATGGTCGATCAGTATATGTGGGGCGAGGTCTCTCGCGTCTCGCAGGAGGCGCCGGTGCCAATTGTGTTGATCAATGAGCGCAGTTTCAGGCTGGGAGGCGCCTGCAATGTCGCCAACAACATCGCGACGCTCGGTGCACATGCGCTCCCAGTTGGAGTGGTGGGTGAGGATTACAGGGCGGGTTTGCTGCGCGACATGCTCGTCGAGCACGATATCGCCCCCGCCGGCCTAATACATGACGCCGAGAGAAAGACGACCATGAAAACCCGCGTTGTTGCCCGAGGCCAGCAGATCGTTCGCTATGACGAGGAAAGTTCCGAGCCGCTTCAAGGTGGGGCAAAGACCAAGGTCCTTGAATTCGTCAAGAAGACGATTGACCAGGTTGACGCCGTGGTTATTGAGGATTACGGCAAAGGTGTCATCTGTCCAGACCTTACGAAAGAGGTGCTGGCCATTGCGCGGGAAAGAGACAAGATAATCTCGGTTGATCCCAAGGACGAGCACTTCCTGCTGTATAAGGGCGTCAGCGTGATGACACCCAACGTGCACGAGGTCGCAACGTTCTGGGGTAAGCGAATAAAGAGCTTTGACGAACTGGCCGATGCCGCGCGCAAGCTGCTGGAAGAGACGCACTCTGATGCGATCTTGGTTACACGCGGCGAGCAAGGGATGTTCCTGATGCCCAAGGTAGGAGAACCCGTGACCATCGATACGGTCGCGAAGGAGGTTTACGACGTAACGGGGGCGGGGGACACTGTGATAGCGGTTCTGACGCTTGCCCTTTGTGCGGGCGCCTCGATGGAACGTGCGGCGCGACTTGCGAACTATGCGGCAGGGGTAGTGGTGAGCGAGATTGGTGCCGCGACCGTTACCGCCGAGGCCCTGATGGCCTCGTTGGCCAGTGATTCAGAGCCTGGCGTGGGAGGTCAGTGATGGCAAGAAGCGTGGTAGTAATCCCTGCGAGGTATTCCTCGACCAGGTTTCCGGGCAAGGTCCTGACAGAGATTCTCGGCAAGCCGATGATAATGTGGGTCTACGAGCGAGCGGGGCTGATCTCGTTGGCGGACGAGGTGATCGTGGCCACTGACGACCTGAGGATATTCAACGCCGTGAAGGACTTCGGGGGAAGGGCACTAATGACTTCGGGCTCGCATCAGAGCGGCTCGGACAGAATAGCCGAGGCAGCGCTGAGCCTCGACTGCGACATCGTGGTGAACGTGCAGGGGGATGAGCCGCTTCTCGATCCCGAGGCGGTCGATCTCTGCATACAGGAGCTATTGCAGGACCCGGGTCAAGAGACCATAACGCTGCGAGCGCCGATTCGTGATGTTGAGGAGCTTTTCGACCCCAACACGGTGAAGCTAGTGTGCTCCGCCGATGACTACGTGTTGTACTTCTCCCGCTCACCGGTTCCGTGCGTGGCGGAGCTGGCCGATGCCTTTAAGAAGAGGTCTTTGTCCAAAAGGCGTTTCAGGAGTTCCGATATAACGTTTTACAAACATGTTGGTGTCTATGCCTACCGTAAACAATTCCTCATACGGTTCTCACAGATGGCGCAGACACCTTTGGAGCGCGCCGAGAGGCTGGAACAGCTTCGCATTCTTGAGAACGGCTACCCCATCAAGGCACTCCTGACCGAGTCGATCATGAAGAACGTGGATGTCCCCGAAGATGTGCCAGCGGTCGAGAAGCTGCTGAGGCAGCTATATTTCCCACAATCACCTTAGGAGCTGACGTGGTCAAGAGAAAAATCACGAAATACATATTTGTTACCGGAGGCGTTGTGTCGTCGCTGGGAAAAGGACTTGCCGCTGCGTCAATAGGGCGCATTCTGGAGGCTCGTGGCTTTAGGGTAACGATCATCAAGCTCGACCCTTATATCAACGTTGACCCTGGAACAATGAACCCGTTCCAGCACGGGGAGGTCTATGTAACCGAGGACGGGGCCGAGACTGACCTCGATTTGGGTCACTACATGCGCTTCACGAACGCCAGATTCACTAAGAAGAATAACGCTACCGCTGGCCAGATTTACTACTCTGTCATAAGCAAGGAGCGGCGAGGCGAATACCTCGGCGGAACAGTCCAGGTCATCCCGCACATTACCGATGAGATTAAGCGGAGGATTCGTGCGCTTGCGCGGGGTAACGATATCGTGATTGCGGAGATCGGCGGGACGGTCGGCGACATCGAGGGCTTGCCGTTTCTTGAGGCAGTTCGGCAGTTCAGGTTCGACATGAAGGCAGAGCACGTGCTTTATATTCACCTGACGCTGATCCCGTTTATCAAGGCCGCCGGCGAGCTGAAGACCAAGCCGACTCAACACAGCGTTAAAACGCTCAGCCAGATCGGCATCCAGCCGGACATACTCCTCTGCCGAACCGAGAGATTCCTTCCCAAGAAGATCAAGAAAAAGATCGCCCTCTTCTGCAACGTTGATCAGGAGGCCGTAATTGCAGCGAGGGACGTCGAGTGCATCTACGAGGTCCCGCTTATTTTCGAGCAAGATGGCTTGGGCAATGCGATCGTGGCGCGGTTGAACCTTCCGAAGAGAAGGCCCAACCTTTCGCGGTGGGCGGAGATGGTTAGGGTGATGACGTCCGCCCCAGAGGGCCCGACGGTCGCCATAGTCGGCAAGTACGTCCTGCTGAAGGATTCCTACAAGAGCCTGCTCGAGGCGTTTTCGCACGGAGGCTACGCCAATGGCGTCCGCGTGAGGCTGAAGATGGTCGACGCGGAGGACGTTGAGCGAGATGGGCCGGAGAAATGGCTCTCTGACGTTGACGGCCTCATGGTTCCGGGCGGCTTCGGCAAGCGAGGCATCGAGGGCATGATCAGTGCCATTCGATATGCACGAACCACCCAGCGACCCTTTTTCGGCATCTGCCTTGGGATGCAGTGCGCGGTGATAGAGTTCGCGAGGAACGTCTGCAACCTGCCTGGCGCAAACAGCACCGAGTTCGACAGCGACACGCAGTATCCAGTCATCTACTTCATGCCCGAGCAGCGCAGGGTCAGGAGGAAAGGCGCCTCGATGAGGCTGGGGGCAATGGAGTGCACATTAACGGAGGGCACGCTAGCACGCTCGATCTACGGCAAAGAGTCCATCATGGAGCGACATAGACACCGATACGAGGTCAACAGTGACTTCTTCCCCATT
>QMNL01000193.1 GCA_003647755.1 Candidatus Coatesiibacteriota bacterium | reverse complement strand
TGGGAGGATGTGAAGTTCTTGCGTCGGCTTTATGACAGCCTGCAAACGAGGGCGAGCGATGACTGAGCAAGAGGGGCTTACGGATTTTCAGAAGCAAATAATGGAGAAAATTGCGAAGAAAGTTGTTAGGTGGCGTGCGTCTGTTCTGGCGATATTGATGCTTGAATCGATGAAACCGCTGAATTTCTTGGGAAGCCAGTTCTTAGTCGCAATCGGGCCATTTGCGGACGTGTTATTCAATCCCGAGGAGTACGAGCAGTTCGCTCTCGCACTGGAAAGGCGGGATACCGTGGAATATCTTCTACGGCGGATTGAGATACTTGACGCCGAGTCGAGGGAGGCAGAGAGAGCAGCGCGCAGGCAGGCAAAGGAGCTTCGGAGGAAGAGGCGCTCGGAGCGTCGGGCCAAGAGGCTTGGCGCGAAGAGTTCTGATTAAGTGCGATTGACTAGTGAACACGTATCGGTATAATCCTTGCCGCCAGATTTTTATAATAAGGGTTAAGTATGAGTAAGATTGTTCCAGAGGAAGTGCGGTCGATTTTGGCTACCGACTGCGGTAGCACGACGACGAAGGCAATACTGATACAGAGGCGGAACGGGGAGTATCGCCTGATCGTTCGCGGGGAGGCGCCAACCACGGTCGAGGCGCCGTTTGAGGACGTTACGATGGGCGTTCTCAACGCTATCGCGGAGGTTGAGGAGCTGGCTGGGCGGAAGCTACTTGACGGGAACAGGATAATCTCGCCTCAAAGAGACGAGCAGGTTGGGGTTGACATATACATTTCGACGTCGAGCGCTGGCGGGGGTCTTCAGATGATGGTGGCCGGAGTTGTCAAGAGCATGACGGTGGAATCGGCAGAGCGTGCGGCGCTTGGAGCGGGAGCTATCGTCATGGACGCCATCGCGTCGAATGATGGCCGTCGGCCACACGAGAAGATCGAGCGGATACGGCAGCTTCGGCCGGACATGATCCTGCTTTCGGGGGGGATTGACGGGGGAACCATCTCGCATGTGGTAGAGATTGCGGAGCTCATAGCGGCTGCAGACCCGAAACCTCGCCTCGGGATGTCGTTCAAGTTGCCGGTCATATATGCGGGTAATAAGGACGCGAGGGGCGAGATAAAGAAGCGTTTGGAGGTCGAAACCGATCTATCGATAGTTGACAACATTCGGCCAGTCTTGGAGCGCGAGAACCTCATCCCCGCACGGAACAAGATTCACGATCTGTTCATGGAGCACGTAATGGCGCAGGCTCCGGGCTACAAGAAGCTGATGGGCTGGACTGATGCTCCGATTATGCCGACGCCTGGCGCAGTGGGGAAGATAATCGAGACGATAGCCAAGCTGGAGAACATTCAAGTAGTTGGCGTTGATATTGGCGGGGCCACGACGGACGTTTTCTCGGTGTTTTCGGGCGTCTTCAACCGGACCGTTTCCGCAAATCTCGGCATGAGCTACAGCGTGTCAAACGTTCTGGCTGAGGCGGGCATCGAGAACGTGATGCGTTGGGTTCCGTTTGACTTGGAGGAAAGAGACCTGAGGAATCGGATCAAGAACAAGATGATCCGCCCGACAACGATACCTCAGACCCTTCAGGAGCTAATCATCGAGCAGGCAATTGCAAGGGAGGCGTTACGGCTTGCTTTCGAGCACCACAAGTCACTTGCGGTCGGCCTGAAGGGCGTGCAGCAGGAGCGGACTATCTCCGATGCTTTTTCACAATCCAGAACGGGCGCAAGTCTGGTGGATATGATGGGTCTGGATATGCTTGTAGGCAGCGGAGGGATCCTCTCCCATGCGCCTCGCCGGCATCAGGCGGCGTTAATGTCAATCGATGCGTTCCAGCCGGAGGGGATCACACGCCTTGCGGTCGATAGCATTTTTATGATGCCGCAGCTTGGTGTTCTGTCCACGTTGCATGAGAAGGCGGCAACCGAGGTGTTCAACAAGGACTGTCTGATTCATCTCGGCACGTGCATAGCCCCGACGGGCACGGGTAAGCCCGGGGCACCATGTATGCAGGTATCCGCCGACCTGCCGAACGGAGAGCACAGGGAGGTCTCGCTCAGCGTGGGTGAGATGTACTTGCTGAAGGCAGCTGTTGGCGAATCGGCTCGGCTGAAGATAAGCCCTCACAAGGGATTTGACGTTGGTGCGGGGCCCGGCAAGTCGCTCACGGTCTCGGTTGATGGCGGGGTTGTCGGCCTTATCCTTGATGCTCGAGGCAGGCCCATTGCGCTGCCTGAAAACAAATCAGAGAGGGTGCGAAAGCTCCAGGAATGGCAGAAGGCGCTCTCAGTCTATCCAGAATATTCTTTCTAAGGCAGTAAGGGAGTGATGTCTTGACTCACGCATACACACCGGGGCTCAAAGTAGTCGAAAAAACAATCATAAGGAAGCGGCGCATCCTACCGCTGAAGGGTGAGGTCCTGGTCGAGAAGGGGCAATCTGTCAAGGCTGAGGACGTGGTTGCGAAGACTGACCTTCCCGGCAACGTCTATCCAGTGAACGTGGCCAACATCATGGGCATTCTCCCGGACGATCTGGACCGCTTCATGCTAATCAAGCAAGGCGAAAAGGCCAAGAAGGGCGAGCCGATCGCGATGTCCAAGGGTTTCCTGGGTCTGTTCAAATCAGTCTGCAAGTCTCCGGCCGACGGAACAATAGAGAACATCTCCAAGATAACTGGCCAAGTTCTGATTCGTGGGGCGCCGATGCCCGTCTCGGTAGATGCCTACATTGACGGCACTGTTGTGGAGGTGTTCGAGCAGGAGGGCGTCGCGGTCGAGACACAGGGCGCCTTTGTGCAGGGAATCTTTGGCATTGGCGGCGAGGCTTGCGGGAGCATTCGTATGGTCTGTGACTCGCCTCAGGATGTAATGGACCGAAGCTCTGTCCCGGACGACTGCGAGGGCCAGATACTTGTGGGTGGTTCGCTAGTGACCAGCGATGCAATAAAGCGCGTGATTGAGCTCGGGGCACTTGGCATAGTGGTTGGTGGCCTGGCCGATCAGGACTTGCGGGACTTCTTGGGATACGACATAGGTGTTGCCATAACCGGCTCGGAGCAGCTTGGAGCGACGCTCGTCATCACGGAGGGATTTGGCAAGATCAACATGGCGGACAGCACGTTTGGGATATTCAAATCGAACGAGGGAAGGCGTGCCTCGATCAACGGCGCGACGCAGATTCGTGCAGGCGTGTTGCGGCCCGAGGTTGTGATACCTCGTGACCTGGGCGATTTCAAGCAAGCTGAGGCGGGTGACCTGGAGTCGGTGGGATTAGAGGTCGGCAGCGAGGTAAGGGTGATCCGCGAGCCCTATTTTGGACGGCTTGGCAAGGTCGTGGCGCTACCCCCGGAGCTGAGGAAGCTCGAGACGGAGTCGAAGGTTAGAGTTTTGGAGGTGGAGCTAGATGACGGTTCCAAGGCCATTCTTCCGCGAGCCAATGTAGAGATGATCGAGCACTGAACGCGATCGCCCGGCATTGGGACGCTTGCGAGCACTCCTCCGGGACACCGTGGCCTACAGTTCCCAAGTAGGCTTCTTCAAGCCTGTGTTCCGTTGTGCTACACGATTCCATTGTCAACGAGCATCCTTTGCCAGGAGGACCTGAGCTCAGTTAGTATGCGCATTATCTCGTCAAAGCTTGCGTGGTCCTGCTTGTCGATCTGAGCCTCGCGGGCAAGCTTGCTCATATAGCTATACAGAAACAGGAAGCTGTTAACTTCCTTGTGCCCAGCCTCAACCGTCAGCGAGCTCAAGAGACCGGATAGCACGCAGAGAAGCTTTCCGCGATACTTATAGGCTTCGCGAATGTTACCCTCGATGATTTTTCTCTTGGCCAGCCCTGCAGCCTTGAGCCCTCCTTCGTAGAACATCAGTATCACACGAGGGCCGCTTGCGGTCTTCACCCTAACGGAATGATACGTCCTTTCCGCGTGTCGGCGCTGGTCCACGCCTCTTGCCTCCTAATGCAGACCGAGTTTAACGGAAAGGGCTGGGCGCGTTCATCGCACCCCGCCCGCCGTTATCTCTCGTTACCTGAGTGGATTTGCGTTTAGATCTTCAAGATTGCGAGCGGCAGCTGCATCTGCTGGGCAGCGTGCATGAACATCGTCAGCGCCGCCTGCTGCTGGACGGTCTGCCTGGTGAGGTTGAGCTGCTCCTCAACGGTATCCGCCTTGACGATGCGGTCCCTTGCGGCCGTGTTGTTCTCAATCATTGTCGCAAGTGAACTATCCCTGATCTTCAGCCTCTGCGACGTAGAGCCCAGGAGTGTCTCGAAGGCCTCCACGATTGCGACCGCCTTGTCGATGTGCGAAACCGAGGTCGCAGCAGCATTCGCGGTCTCTAGACTGATGCCGTCCGGACCTATCACTCCCGAAGTGTCAGGGCTTGTGATCTTGGCCGCCTCAACATTGAGCGAGAAGCTGTCACCCTCTATGAAATCATCCGTGTAGCCCATCTGGTCGTAGTCGCTGAACTGGACCGTGATTCCAGAATCCCACGAACCATTCTTGATGTCCGCTTTCCCGGTGGAATCAAGCGAGAGCGTGCCCGTCTGCTGCGAACCGTCCGCACCTGTAAATGTAAAGGATGCCGTCAGCTGATCCTGTCCCGATATTACCGTTGCATTCCCTGAACCGGTGATGTTGATCTGTATCTTACCATCCACCGGGCCTATGTAAGCGCTTCCGGCGGTCGCGGCGGCATTGCCAGTCGAGCCTTTGCTCCGGAACGCTTCCGTCGCATGAATGATCGATGCGGTGGTGCTGAACGTGATCCTGTCCCC
>QMNL01000192.1 GCA_003647755.1 Candidatus Coatesiibacteriota bacterium | reverse complement strand
GCCTGGTTTTGAGGAGGCAGGGGTGGAATTGGGGGTGCAGCCCATCAACGAGCCGCGGTCTCCCCCCGGAGCGCCTGAAGAACCATCCTAAGAAGTTGCTGTCTCCAACCTGATTCTGCGGGTCGGCTCAGTGGTAGCCGTTGATGCAGTTGAGGACCTCGTCAACTTGAAACGGCTTGGTGATGATGCGCTCCACGCCGGCGGACTTGAGCTTCTCTTCATCGAAATGCACCCCCCAGCCTGTCGCCAGGATCACCTTCACATCAGGCCTCAGGATCTTGACGCGCTTGGCCACGTCCCAGCCGCTCATACGAGGCATCCCCAAGTCCGTTATCACGTAGTCGTATTTTTTCCGCCCACATTTCTTGATGCCCTCCTCGCCGGACGAGGCTGTCTCAACTTCGTGCCCTTCGCCGGCCAGAATATCGACAAGGAGATTCCTTATATCCGCCTCGTCATCGATGACCAGGACGCGGGCCTTTTTGTGCGCCGGAGCGGGCTGAACGGTCTCTTTCTGAGGCTGCTCCACCTCCCTGAAGTCCCTCGACATGGCAGGAATCTCAATCCTGAACTCCGTCCATTTACCCAGTTTGCTGTTGACCGTTATCGTGCCTCCGTGGCGCTCGACTATTCCGAAGACTATTGACAGCCCAAGGCCGCTGTTCGTCGGCTCTCGCGTCGTGAAGAACGGATCGAATATCTTGTCCATCATCTTGGCCGAGATGCCCTCGCCGGTATCCCTCACGAGCGCATACACGTTGCCGCCGTCCGCGCCCATCTCGATCGTGATGCGCCCCCCCTCAGGCATCGCGTCTATCGCATTGTTGATCAGGTTCACAAAGACCTCTCGCAGCTCCGACGGCTTGCCAGCCACTCGAGGGAGCTTGCGCTTCGCGAACTTGGTCTCGATCACCACGCCCTTAACCTGCATCTGCTCCCTCCACCGAGGCCTCGTTATGCTCAGTGAGTCCTCAATGATCTCGCCCAGATCGACCGGCACAAACGCCGAAGTGTCGCCTACCTTCGCGAAGCCTTGGATGCGGCGAACTGTCTCCGCACCGTCAAGCGCCGTCCGCTCGATTATCTCGAGATTGCGCCTTGTCCCAGCGTCCTGGCCGCCGATCATCCTGATTAACATCTGCGTGCGGCCCAGTATCACACCCAAAAGATTATTAAAATCATGTGCGACGCCTGAGGCCATCTCACCCAGAGCCTTCAGCTTGTCCGCCCTGGCAAGCTGCATCGAGAGCTGAGTCTTCTCGGTTATATCCCTGAGCGAAACCATGATCTCGCGACCTTCGCCACGCGACTCAATGGGACATGCGAATATCTCCAAGAACTGTTTAGCCCCATCGGCCAATTCCCGATGATGCACGGTGCCAGCCGGTCGGTTTTTCTCCAGAACATCTCTCACCGGGCAACTCATCTCCTCGGGGCTGCACGGCTCTTCTCGTCCGTAAAGAACCTCGTGGCACGCCCGACCCAAAACGCCTTCCTGTGTCTCCACTTGCACCAATTTCAGGAACTGCTTGTTGGCCCTTCTGATGCGATAGTTCTCGTCAACGATCATGACCGCCTCGTTCAGGCCGTTGAGAATCGCCTCAAGATAGGATTCGGACTCAGCATCCGCGGAAGTTACCATCTCTGAGCCTGTCTGCACGCTCCTGTTCCTCCTCCCGCAAATGACCAAGGTGTTCCTAGCATCACCAGACGTCAGCAAATGACCGTCCAACTCAATCTCAATAATCTCACCTTGGGAACCTGTTAGCAACACATCTGCCCTCGCACTGCCCACGGCTTGAACCGCCTCGAAAAAGGCGCTCATTTTGCCCGTGAGCTCATCCCCAAAAATCCTATCAGCGCTTTCCCCGAATAACGGCGCAGTCTTCCCCAGCAGCGAATACATGGCGCGGTTTGCCGCCACAACACGGCCATTACTATCCGCAACGAGCATGGCGGACGGAGCAGCGTTAAACGCCTTGACCCAAAGCCCTGAATCAGAAGCTGGCGCGGCCTTGCGCGAATCTTGTTGAGGCGCTGCCTGCGTCCGTGAACGCCGGGCCCCAAACCACAACAGCAGCGCCAGCAAGGCAATCCCGGCCGCCGCGACTGAGAGAATCACTAACGCCGGATATTGTCTCACCGAAGACTGTTCGGGCGCACCGGAGATGGGTCTCAATGAGCACAGAGCGCACTTACGGTCGAGAAACTTGAATGGCGCGACGATTAGCCGCACTACTTTCCGCTCGTTCGCAGCCGTGACCCGAGGTTCGGTGAGCCTCAACACGCCCGGTATCCCGGCAGCCACCAGGTCTGTCGGCGAGGGTGCAACCGAGACAGTATCGCCGCCAAGTAGGAGGCTTGAATCCCACCCGAGAACACCGCGCGGCCGTTCCAACGCCAGAGACGTATGCCCACCCTCGTCGACAACGAATATCTTCTGCCTCAACGAGACGGGAACCATTTGTTGAACGGCGTCGAGGTTGATCGACGCAACCACGGAATATATCAGCGAGCCGCCCTTGAAGACAGGAAACGTTACCCAAAAGCCCTTCGTGCTATCGCCGATGTTGACGATCGGCGAGGCGACAGCCGCTTTTGCACGCACAGACCTCTTTATCAACCTGAAAATCTCGGGACCGACGAACCTCGTCTCGCTGGACAAGGTAGACTCTGGATAGGCCTGGAACACGCCACCCTTGTCGTTCACCCAACGGACAATCTGAACGAACTCGGACGTCAAGAGGTCCGACCCCAGCCAGTCGATCGAGCCTTCCCCCGCCTGCTGGTTCTCTGGCAGAACGTATTGCTCCGAGACCAGTTCAAGCCGCGTAACAACCTGGGCAAGCTGTTGCTCCAGGAGCTTCGCGGCCAAAACGAGCGAATCAAGCTGTGCCTTGTTACTCCGCAGCCGGCTTGAAAGATCGCTGCCCGCCGCTGACATGGCAACGACAATAATGAGCACGAACGCTAGGCAAACGCGCTCCCCGAATAACTCCTTCCCGTGCATCTCACTCCAAAAATAATATATGGAAGGTCAAACCACAAAACCTTCCACGTCGCTGCAATACTTATCGTTGGTTGAACCAATTTTCCTAGCCGGGATCACTCGGAACGTCTGAGCTACGAATGGACAATATGGTGTGGGGCAGTCTTTCCCAGTCTGCCCTGCTTACCAACTGCTGCCCATCTTTTCCCCTAGTAGATCTGCTGGAAAGTCTGAATCAGGCCTCTGCACAAAGAGCGTCTCGAAATCGAGCGACCGCGCGAACCTGAGCGCCTCGTCGTATTCTTTCAGAGAGAGTCTCCGGCCGAGCGTCCGGTGGCCGTATGCCCTGTGCATTGGCCGATACTGGCCCATCAGGCTGACCGCCACGTCAGTTGAGATGCCCTTCGCAATCCACTCCAGAACGCGCCTCGTATCTTTCAAATGGCCCGGGAGGACGAGATGTCTGATTATGAGCCCTTTTCGAGCGATGCCTTCCCCATCCAATTCAAGTTGCCCACTGTGATCCCACATCGCCTTTAACGCTTCTCGAGAACGAACCACGTAATCCGCAGCCCCAGAATACTCACGTGCGAGACGTTCATCGGCATATCTCGCATCGGCAAGGTATATGTCAACTACCCCTTCCAGGGACTCAATCGTATCCATATTCTCGTATGAGCTCGTGTTATACACGATCGGAAGGCCAAAACCGCCCGAAAACGCCATCTTGAGACCCTCAAGTATCTGCGGAAGGAAATGGGTCGGCGTAACGAGGTTCAGGTTGTGGCATCCGGCTGTCTGAAGGGACAAAAACACCTCGGATAGCTCATCGGCGCTTACCTCCTTGCCCCGGTCCTGTTGGCTGAAGCGGTAGTTCTGGCAGAAGACGCAGCTCATCGTGCAGTGCGCAAAAAAGACCGTGCCGGAGCCTCCCGTGCCGCTGATAGGAGGTTCCTCGCCCCCATGTGGCCCGAACCGGAAGACTCTCGCCAAAGCGCCTGCCCGGCAGTAGCCACGCTCACCCGAGGCGCGGTTCACGCCGCACGCCCTCGGGCAGAGGCTGCACGATTCCAGATTCGCCCGAAATCGCTGCAGTGCCCTTCGAACGCCGTTACGCTGCCTGCGCAGGGCCAGGCCATCGTCCGTCTTATCAGCCAGGTGTGCTTGAAGCGCTTGCGTGCTAAAAGAGCCGTCCAATTGTAAAGGTAACCGCGTTTACGCCGGCATTTTCAGCCTTGATGCCAGCGTTGGAGATATGCTTGACCGAGAAAAGCCAGTAGAAAGTCTGGCCCGAAAAAATGTTGAACTGAACGCCAACGCCAGCCTGGGGGTTGAAATTCAGCCTCAAGCCCTGGCCGGGAACCTGAAAGTCGTCATAAATGACGTGGCTGCCGCCCTGCAGGAACGGCCGGATGTGATGATCGCCGAAATCGCCGAGGTAATAAACCAGGATGATGCCAGCAGTGATTAAGCCTCGCACCTTCGGAGTAACCGTTAGCCCGACGTTGCAGCCCACCTTGTATCGGAGCGAATCCAGGGGTATGTGCGGCCACACCCTCCTGGGGTCTATCAGCATAAACCCTGACACGTCAAAGCCCTGAATGTTGTTGTTTGGGATGTAGGTGTTGCAGTAGGTTATCCCCAAACCGCAGTGTTCGGGAAACGTGCCCGAGGCGCTGCCCTTCTCGATGACATCTGCACGCAACGGCCAAGCGATGGCAAACGCTAGAAAAAAGACTGCGAAGACCATCCCGAGCTCAAATACGGAGGTCAACCTCATCGGTGGCTTCATGGCAATTATAAATCTATGCGAACG
>QMNL01000191.1 GCA_003647755.1 Candidatus Coatesiibacteriota bacterium | reverse complement strand
TTGCCGCTTCTGTACTCACTCATTAGCATAATGGTCCTACTTCTCGTCCCTCTGTATTTGATTCAACGCAGTCTCAAACGGTAGGGTGCAAATGACACCAAAGAACCCTGTAAAGGACACTGTCGCCCTTGTTCGGTGCGAATCATACGAGCGAGAGGCCCTGGACACGGCGATTGCCAGCGCCGCCGAGCTGATTGGTTTCACGGAGCTGGCTGAGTACGTGGGCAAGAAGGTATTGGTTAAGATCAACTTGCTCAATGGCGCTGGGCCGGAGACTTCTTCCACGACGCACGTTGAGTTCACTCGTAGCGTCATAAGGTACCTGAAGTCGCACGGGATTGAGCCAGTGGTGTCCGATTCGTCCGGCCCGCTCGAGGATACGTGGGGGTGTTTCAGGCGGTCTGGCTACGCGGCCATGTGTGAGGAAGAGGCGTGTCGATTGAGCCACTGTCGCGGGCTGGCTACGAGAGAATCGAGATAGTCAATGGGAAACAGGTCAGCTCGGCGCTGGTCTCAAGACTCTTTCTTGACGCCGACCTCGTCATCTCACTGCCCAAGCTGAAGACCCACGTTCAGACAGTCTATACCGGGGCAGTAAAGAACTTCTTCGCTGTTCTGCCTCTTTCGGAGCGGCGGCGGTTTCATCGGCTCAATCGATACGAGCGTTTCAGCGAGGCAATAGTTGACCTGTATTCTGTCGTCGGCAGAGGGGTGAGTTTGATGGATGGCATCGTGGGGATGGAGGGGAATGGCCCCTCGACAGGTCGCCCACGCAAGCTCGGCGTCGTGCTCGCCTCAGCAAACGCGGCCAATCTGGACGTGGTGGCATGTGAGGTGATAGGTCTTTCTCAGACGAGGGTCCATACTGTAAAGGATACGATCGCAAGGGGATTTGCGGCCAGGTTCGAGGAGGTTCAGATTGTAGGAGATTCGCTTTCTCAGGTCTCGCGGAAGTTCCATGTGCCTCCGAGGCTGTTGCTGCGGGCGAACCCCATAATTGAGGGGCTGACAGACATCGTGCTTGGCCTTCACGGAAGCGCGGTTGAGGTTCATGCTGACAAGTGCACCAGCTGCGGGCACTGCCGGAACATCTGTCCTGTTGGCGCCATAACAATTGACAACTACTGCCGGATAGATTATTCAAAATGTATTAGATGCTATTGTTGCTTCGAGGTGTGCCCGAACGACGCGATTGTTCTTCGACGGCCGTTCGTGCGTCGGGTCTTGGGTAGGCTGAGAGGTGGCAAAAGGGAAGAATGAGGAATTGAGAAGAGCTGATTTTGTGCGAGCTGTCTCGCGGCGAACTTCAATACCAGCCGGGCAGGTCAGGCCGATGGTCGAGGTATTTTTTGAGACTATTAAGGGGGCATTGCAGGCGGGCCGCCGTGTTGAGTTTAGGGGTTTTGGCTCGTTTTTCGCAAGAGGTTATGGGGCGACCTTTATGAGGAACCCCAGGACGGGCGAGGCGGTGGTGGTTGGGCCTAGGAGGAAGGTAGTGTTCAAACCGAGCCGGCTTTTGTTGGGCCGTATAGCAAAGCGTGCGACTTCGAGCGAGGCGGAGCCGTCCGTCCATACAGATAAACACTATGATGGTTAGGAGGGCGATATGAGATTTGTAACCGCGGCCGCGGACTTTCTAAAGGGATTGCAGGATATTCAGGGGATTGCTGGTCAGCGGAGCATCAATCCCATGCTTTCCGAGACGCTTATTGAGACAACGGACGATGGTGTAACGGTCTATGCGACGGACCTGACAGTGTCGGTTCAGGTAAGGGTGGGCGCAGAGGTTGCCCGACCCGGTTCGATAGTTGTTCAGGCCAAAAAGGCCTTCGAGATTGCCAGGCAGCTGCCGGAGGAGAAAGTTACGGTTGAGACGCTGGATGGCAATTGGCTGAAGCTGAAGTCGGGTCGGGCAACGTTCAAGATCGTCGGGCTGCCGCCCGAGGAATTCCCGCCGATGCCGGAATACGATCCCAAGTCCCTGTCGGACATAGATTTTGTGGTTTTGCGGTCAGCATTTGCCAAGATCATCTCGTCGATGTGTGAGAATGACGCTCGGCGATACCTCAACGGAGGGCTGATCGAGTTCTCCGTTTCGGATGTATTGGCTTCTTCGGAGGGTCAGGGGACGATCTTCGTCTCCACCGACAGCCATCGCCTCTCCTACAAGTTCGCGGATATAGGTTACAAGCACGAGGGCGACAAGCCCGTTGGGTTGATCATTCCCAGGAAGAGCATTGAGGAGGTCATGCGGCTGTTTGGGGAGGACGATGCTGTTCAGATGGGGCTGGACAGGCGACGGCTCCTGTTCAAGAGCGACAGGCTAACTTTCATCTCCACCTTGATAGACGCGGATTATCCGGACTACCGGGCAGTGATTCCAAAATCATCGAAGTTTAAGGTGAAGGTCCCTCGAGAGGAGCTTGATGCGGTTCTGAAGCGAGTCTCAATCTGTTCAGACCCCAGAACGCGCAGGGTCCGTTTCTTCTTCGGAGATAACGTGTTGAGGCTTGTAGGTGAGGACGCTGAGATCGGCGAGGCAACCGACGAGGTCGAGGCGGAGTATGAGGGAGATGGCCTTGCCGAGCTGATCGAAAAGCAGAAAGAGGAGCGTGAGGCCGGTCGGGCTCCGGGCGAGGAAGCAGTTATTGAGCCGGAGCACGAGGCGAGTCTGGAGATCGACTACAACGCTGGTTTTTTTGAGGATGCGCTCAAGATCATAGAGACAGAGCGCGTCGTTCTTGAGCTGACTGAGCCGACCGCCGGCTGCGTGCTAAAGCCTGACGAGGAAGCCCCTACGCAGCTTTGCATCATAATGCCGATGGGGCGCTGATTAACAGAGACGCAGGTCCTTTGGACACATCTTAAAGGCTGGGCTGATGAGCACGCCTGACAGATTACTCTCTACCGCCGCTGATGAGCAGCGCATTGTGGTTCTCGATTTCGGCTCCCAGTACACCCAACTCATAGCGAGGCGCGTGCGGGAGAGCCACGTTTATTCTGAGATACTGCCCTACGATGTTGATGCCTCTCGTGTGCTTTCAGACGGGCTCAAAGGCATAATCCTGTCCGGTGGCCCGGGGAACATCTCCTCGGAAGAATCGCTGTTGCCTGACGAGCGCATCCTCGATGCGCCGGTCCCGATACTTGGCATCTGCTATGGGATGCAGATTCTGGGCCAGCATTTCGGGGGCAAGGTCAGTCGGGCCTCACGTCGTGAGTATGGAAGTGCGAGACTGTCGATAATTGAGCATGATCACCTTTTCAAGGGGATGCGTGAGGACGTGCAGGATGAGACGACGGTCTGGATGAGCCATGGCGATAGGATCGAATCTCTCGGCCCGGAGCTTATCTCAATAGCCAAGACTGCCAATTCACCAAACGCAGCGATCAGACACACCAGGCGTCCCATATTCGGCGTTCAGTTTCATCCCGAGGTCTCGCACACTACGGAAGGCCGCAAGATTCTGGAGAATTTCGTCATCGGGATATGCAATTGCGAGCCCAGCTGGACCCCGGGCTCGTTCATCGAGCGCGAGATCGCGAGATGCAGAGAGCTCGTCGGCGGCGGGAAAGTAGTGTGCGCCACCAGTGGCGGAGTCGACTCGACCGTCGTTGCTGTGCTTCTCTCGAGAGCAATTGGCGATAATCTCATCGCGATCTTCGTCGATAACGGGCTGTTGCGGAAAGGCGAGGCAAGCCAGGTCGTGTCCATGCTCCGGAAGGAGCTCGGCATCAACGTAACCGTTGTGAGTGCCAGCGAGAGGTTCCTCTCCTCTCTCAGAGGCGTCTCCGATCCGCAGGAGAAGCGCAAGATAATCGGCAACTTGTTCATCGAGGTCTTCGAGGAGACCGCTGGCTCGCTCAAAGATTGTGAGTATCTCGCACAGGGCACGTTGTATCCGGATGTGATCGAGAGTGTCCCTGTTCGGGGGCCTTCCGCCCTCATCAAGGGCCACCACAATGTCTGGGGACTGCCGGACCGCATGAAGCTGAAGCTCATCGAGCCGCTCCGGGAGCTCTTCAAGGACGAAGTCAGAATCATCGGCAAGAGACTGGGCATTCCGGACCGCGTCCTGATGAGGCAGCCGTTCCCGGGGCCGGGTCTAGCCGTTCGGATAATCGGACCCATCGCGCAACCCCAGCTAAAGGTCCTACGAGAGGCTGACGCAATCGTCAGGGAGGAGATCGAAGGGGCTGGTCTGAGCAATGAGCTTTGGCAGTGGTTCGCCGTGTTGTTGCCCGTCAAGAGCGTGGGCGTGATGGGCGATGAACGGACCTATGAGAATGCAGTCGCCATCCGGGTCGTGAAGAGCCTCGATGCGATGACGGCTGATTGGGCGAGGCTGCCCTATGATGTGCTGGGCACGATCTCCAGCCGCATCATAAACGAGGTTGACGGGGTCAACCGAGTCGTCTATGACATAAGCACGAAGCCGCCCAGCACAATAGAGTGGGAATAGACCAACAGTCGCGGGAAGGTCTAAGGGTAAGACTGGGAAAGCAGAAGATGTTGAAGCACTTCACTCTTGAATATTGGAAGGATGGGGGCTGGTACGTCGGAAGGTTGAGAGAAGTCCCGGGCGTTTTCAGTCAAGGTTCAACTCTGGAGGAGCTAGAGGAGAACATTGAAGACGCCTATCGTTTGATATTGGAGGACGGACGGGAGTCAACCGGCGGGGTCCAAACCAAACAGGTGGGGATTGAGGTCTGAAGCGTCTGGAGCTGATTCAACAGCTTGCGAATGCCGGGTGTCATCTGAAGCGTCATGGCAGAAAGCAGGACCTCTTCGTCAACCCCAGGAACG
>QMNL01000190.1 GCA_003647755.1 Candidatus Coatesiibacteriota bacterium | reverse complement strand
TTCTTCCTCTTTGCCCTGGGGAGAAATGAGGCAGACAAGAGCGCATGGGAAGCGCTTTTGGCCTGCCAATATCTGACAGTCTCCAAGCTCTTACCGGCACCCACGTGCCCACATTCCACAACTACCTTAAAATACATCATCTCGCCACCTCCTCGCCAGGTGTTTCTCTACTTCACCTTATTAGGTTAGCATATTTCGTGCCAAAGAGCTGGGCTATTTACTTCTCGGCAATTCTGAGCCTAATTTTGCGCACGAACGGTTCTACCATGCTCAGAAAATGCCCTCGATGTCCCACCATACGAAGAGTGGCTATTTTACGGCTATTATATCCCTTACAACTATAATATATCTTTATAGTTATGTTTTGCTAACTGTCCCATTTGGGACAGCGAGTCCCACCCAGTTGTCCCATTTGGGACAATTTTGCCCGGGCCTCCAGCCGTGCATCCCCTATAAAGTTGCAATATGCAACTGAAGGACAGGAGATCGAGTTGCCGAGCCTGTGCAGGAGATCCACAGATTACGAAATACATGATGCGTCCGCGCTCAGACCAGCCGATCGCCGCCGCGACATCCATTGATCCGCGCGGCATGAAACAAACGCATCCATGCAGACGAGCCGCAGGGGTCATCCCTTCCCGGGCGGTCGCGGGCAAAAGGCAGGTCTTAACACGAATATCTGAACGGTGGGCCCAAAGAACGTGTCCGGGCCGATAGCAGGGGCCGCGAAGCCGCTGTCAGGAAACCACCTCGCATCCGGCGGCCAGCCCCTGACGGTGTGAACCAAGACGCAGTAGTGCCGAACGAGGCCTAGCATGCGGCCTGGCCAGTCGAGGCTAGAATACCGGGCCACCCCCCAACGTTCGATCGTGAAGAAGACGGCTCCCTGTTTTAAGAACCATCCTGGGGGCGGCAGCCTCTTATGATTCTTCATGCACTCAACAAAGACCTCACCGATCGAGAGGTCTCTTCCCCCCACTGTCCTGGGCGTCCAAAGTGAGTGTAGCGAGGCAACACGGTAACCTGCTCCTCCGACCCGCTCCCCGTTTCGGATGAACCATTCCTGAAGCTTCGCGAGTGAGCAGGCCCGTGTCATGAGGTAGTCATTCAAGAGCGTGGCCCTGGCAGGGAGCAGGATGGCAAATCCTGTCATCAGTGCGATCACTTTCGGTCGGATACGCTTGGTCCGGACAGATTCTGCTGCACGGGCGACGCCGACTCCCGCGAGGACGGCAAGGACCGGAGTTACGGGAAGCACATTCCTGGGGAACGCTGCCCTTGCAGAGGCAAAGAGCGCAAGATGTGGCACAACGAAGCTCAGCGATACCAGCAGATAACGCCGTCCCAGCCAGGAGGAGGCGCAGGCCATGATCCCGAAAAGCGCCAGCCCGCCCGCCACGTAGCCAACATCTCCCAGAGCCGCCCGAACATGGAACATGACCCCGCGCGGGTTGTCATAGCTGAGGCCTGGGACACCGAGGTTGCCTGCTTGGAAGTAATGCACCGCCTCAACCCGGATATGATCGATGAGGAGAGGTAAATTAACAATGCCGCCGATATTGAGGACAGCGAGAATGGCGAGACCAACTGCAGCTACCTGCGCTGCGCGTTTTATTCTACCGCCTCTCGGTTCAACAAGCGTGGCCGTAAGAATTGCAGGGATAATTGCGAGGAAAGCGGTGTATTTGAAGGATGCGGCGAAGGCGGCGAAGGCAGCGCCCCAGAAGGCTGAGCGGGAGTTCCCGCGGGCAAGGCTGAGAAACGAGAATAGCAGGGCGAGCTGGACGAACAAGGCCAGCGGCACGTCAGGGGTGGCGTAGTGACTGTGCAGGACGCTAAGGAAGCCGAAAGCGGCGATCAGGCCAGCCGGGACGCTGGCGCCTCGTCGGAGGCATCCTGCCGTCTTTGCCACCACCAAAACGGTGAGGGCCCCGGCCAGGGCACTTGCGGACCTGGCGTATGGGAGGTAATCCGGGAGCCTCAGGTCAGTAAGCCGTCCTAACAGGCCATAATGCCTGCCCACGATGAAGGCCAGCACAGCCGAGAGATAGTGGTATAGCACCGCTAGCGCTGGGTAGTAGTAGAATCTGGGGCAAGGACTGCCCGAGAACAGTGCTTTTAGAACCGCCAGGCCGACGTTGCGCTCATCATGGTGGATGACCGCGGGAAGAGCCCAATTTATGCCAATCAGCCGAACAGCAAGGGCCACAGCAAACACGCCTGCAAGGCCCACTATGGGCCGGACGTGATGCGAGCTAGGGCCTGCCTCAAAAGCGCTCACACCGCGATCGCTGGCGTCAGACCTGTGCATCTGTCGCGGGCCTCGGCTCCTTAGGTGTTTTATGCTTCCCTACAGCCTTCTCCAGATCGACCCTCATGCTTTCGACCAGGGCATCCCAGGATGACGCGCGAGCCATCTGATAGCCCCGCTCAACTGCGTCCGCATCTGGCGTGTTGAGAAGATTCTCGACCGCGGCGATGAACTCATCGGGCGTTGAGGCTATCTTCACAATCCCAGAGTAGAACTTCACGACGTCCGGAATGGGTGTGGATACAACCGGAGTTCGGGATGCAAGATACTCCAGCACCTTGGTAGGGTGTATGTGCATCGTCAGCTCATTGAGGACAAACGGGAGCACCGCGACGTCAAACCGGGCAAGATAAGCTGGTAGCTCCGCGTAGGGCACCAGGCCGGGCATGAGGATGTTGGGTTGGGACTGGACCTCGGCTCTGGACTTCGTGGCGAGCCAGGGCCCAGCCAGAAGGATCGTCCAGTCGGGGTGCCTCATCGCCGCGGCGAGGAGCATGTCGAAATCGAGCCGATCGTCCACGGCGCCAAAGTAACCAATCACAGGGCCACTGACGCCCGAAAGGACAGGTGGAACATGCAGATTCTTAGCCGCGGCCGCACTGAAGTGCTCAAACTCCACGCCGCACGGCAGATACCTGACCTGGGGCGCAAACTCCCTCTTTCGCTCAGCAAGCGTGTTAGTTCCGGCAAACACGAGATCGGCGTCCCGCAAGAGCCTCGCCTCAAGTTCCCTCATGTCGCGCCTGGCAAAACTAAAGGCCGAGTGCTCGTCCATAATGTCATAGACCACGGCAGAATGCTCAAGCGAGTCCAGAAGAGGGGCAAAACGAGGCGCATAGAACCAGAGAATGGGCGCAGTAGCAAAACCTTCCGCCCAGAGGCGATGGGAGATTATCGACTTAACGGTTCCGAGATTCGTTCTGCACGCCGCTGGGATTGCCCGCTCGAATGGGAGTAGAAGGGGCGATACGAGCCGAACCGATAATGCACTTTCGGGCTCAACTTGTTGGGAGTTCCCTCTCCGCCTCGCCAGGTCAGAGGCGTATCGCGGCCAGAAATAGAGAATCGAATATGACTTGGCGAGGCGCACGGCTATCTGCTGCGGCCTTTGCCAGAGGCCAGCGAAAGGGTGCGTGGAGATGAAGACGATGGCCGTTCGGGATTCGTCGGCTGCCCCCTTCGAGGCAGAGTGCCGGCGCCGAATCAATCTCACCCATGCTGCATAGGCTACAGCAGCACTCGAGAAAGCGAGTAGGCGGAGCAAGAACCAGACCTTTGCGGCGAACGATTTCATGGCAGGATGATCTTGGCACGCTTGGGTTACTCAGGCAAGGGTATATGGGTGGAACCGGTGCTAAGCAAGGAGGGAACAGCTGTAGAGTGAGGAGTTCCCCCGTTCTGTCCCGAGGTTTTACGGGATTGTGCCGTGGTCACGGACGTCTGTCAGGAGAGTCCTGGGGACGGCACTCAAGGGTTGCGCCATGCTGCGGGAATCGAGCTGTCGATCCGGCGGAGCGCCTCCTCCTCATTGGGGAGAATGACCAGGTGCTTTCTGAGGCCATAAAGACTGAGAACCTCGGCTGCCTCATGCTGAGGGAGTGTGAGAATGAGCTGCCCGTCGCAAAGGGCGACATCGTGCCGGATCGCCTCGAGGAGCATCAGGCCATCTGGCGTCATGCTGGTGATACCCGAGAGGTTCAGAACTATGCTCTTGAAGCCCGTGTCTATCGCCTCTAGCACTTTCCTATGAAGTTGGGTCGCCCCTCTCTCATCCAGGGTTCCCACAGCGCGCAATACCGCCGCGGGACCTTCAGCACAGAACTCCACTGGCATACTCATTCTAGCCTTGCACCTCCATAACCTATCATCGGATATCGCCCCGACAGGTTTAGTGGTTTGACGATGGGTCGGTTGATGTGTAACCTATTGTCCAGCGTTTGGAGACGACGTTTTCACAATAATGTTTTCGGATGGGAGGTGACAGTATTTGGAAGCTAAACCAAAGCAAATGCAGTTCAAGGTAAGAATTGAGGATGATGCCTCCAGAGGTAAATACGCTAACTTCATCAATGTATGGCACAGCAACTACGAGTTCGTGATCGACCTTGGTCAGGTGATGCCGGGGCGTAACGAGATCAGGGTGTTCGACAGGATCATCACGAACCCACTGCGGGCGAAGTTGTTCCTGAAGGCGTTGGAGATGAACATGCAGAAGTATGAGGAGACTTTCGGCACTATCGACATCGAACAACACCCCTTGCCGGAGGGCCATGAGATCAAGATGCACTAGGCTGGACAGAAGATGGCGAGGGTCCGGTAGCTGCCGGTGTGGGTTTTGGTTGTTCGGGGGCTCAGCGTGGATTTGGGAAGATACAAAGGGGTATTGTGGTGTTTGTAATGAGGCCTCTTGTGGGCATTGGGAGGCGGACCTCTGGAGCAAATGGGTTTGATTAGGGACTGCGTTTTATGATCCTTAAAGTTCAGCCGTCCGTTGTCCTGAGCGACGGTGTGCGTTTCCCGTTCTCGCGAGGTG
>QMNL01000189.1 GCA_003647755.1 Candidatus Coatesiibacteriota bacterium | reverse complement strand
GGGCGTTAGGCCTAACACTGACGTCTCTTTCGACGTCCTCGATGACGAGGAGGGCGTTAGCGCGAGCTCCATCTCGATGCGCATCAAGCCTCTCGATCAATGGATAGACATCGATCAGCAGATGATGGCCATCACGCCGATCAGTAACGGTTTCTCGGTAATGTATCAGCCGCCGCAGGAGTTCGCACCCAACACAATAGTGGATGTCGAGCTGGGCGCAAGCGACCTTGCTGTGCCGCCCAATACGAAGACCGAAAGCTATAGGTTCACTCTTGAGGACACTGTTCCTCCGACCTACAGCACGGTCAACTTCGCGCCGAGACCTAACTCGCAGGAAGTCGCAGTTGACACAGTGGTCTCGCTTGTAGTGAAGGATGAGCCGAACCCAGGGGCAGGCATCGAGTTCAACTCAGGTATCGATGAGAGTTCTGTTGTCATGTCGTTCAACAATCAACCGCAGTCCAATGTGCAGGTTACCTGGGTGATGGCGCCGTATGTGGCGATCATCAAGTGCCAGGCGAGCTTTGAGCACTGCGAGATCGTTACGGTCAGGGCTGAGTGCAAGGACCTTGAGGGCAACAGCATGGTGCCGGCGATGTGGACCTTCAAGACGGCTGGCTGTTATTCCAGGATAAAGGTTCCGGAGACGCTTCAGTTCAACAGGACTCCAAAGGATGGCGGCCCCGACATTCAGACGCTTGTGATTCAGAACGTTGGTTATCAGGACCTTGTAATCAGCAAGATCGACATAGTTAGTGGTGCGCCACACTTCTCCCTCGCGCTGCCAGATGGGTTCTTGATGCCGCTTACGATCCACGGTCAGGAGAGCTTCGATCTGAAGATGTCCTTCTCGCCGAAGAAATATGGTGACGTCAACGGCCGGATAGTCTTCACGGTGGAAGGAGACGATGGCGATGCGGCGCAACCGGCCTATACGGACCTTGTTGGCAGTGCAGGCTACCCACCTGTTGTCAAGATCGTTACGCTTGAGTATAGCGATATCTCGAGCGCGAGAGGTGGGCCATTCAAGGCCTTTGCGGAGGTAGGCGATCCTGACGGCAATGACGACATTTCCCGCGTTGAGATCAAGATCCAGGGCGACGATTTCGGGCCGATTAACTGGGGCACGATGAATGACGATGGCGTGGCTGGCGACTTTGTCGCCCGAGACGGCGTCTATTCTTTCCAATACACGTTCGATGGGTTTGTCCCGCCGGGCGACTATTTGGTGACGGTCGATGTGGTTGACAGCATTGGTTATGAGAGCACGCCGTGGCCATATCTGAGGGTTGATGAGTATAGTAGCTTCGCAGGTCCGCCTTCTGGTGGTGAGCTGCCCCTTGGCCAGATCACGAACTCGATCGTCGATCAGATGGGCTCTACCCGCGCGATAGTGGATATCCCAGCCAGGCGTGGGACCAGCCGACAGACCAGGAGAACCAAGGCCGCGCCTTCGGACACGCAACGGCCCTGGATAAGGGCGGCTGGCTACGGCGGTTGGGAGTACACCTTCCTGACGACGCATGGCGGCAGGCTCATGGTCTATGCGAGGGTGCGCAACGATGCCAGCGACATGGGCAAGATCGGCTGGGGACGCGTTGCTAGTGTGGAGCTTCTGCTTCCTAACGGTGAGCCAATAGGGGACGGTCTGTTCCTTAAAGACGACGAGGCGACCGGGGTCTATGGAGACGTGGCCAACGATGGCACGTTCGTCTTGAAGTTGGATGATGTCAATGTGAACCTTGAGGCTGGCGACTACATACTCAAGCTAGTTGCTACTGACATTTACGGTAATGAGAGTTTGGTTTGGCCATACTTCCACGTCGAGTAAGGACGACGGGGTTTATTTGAAGATTCCGAGGGAGGGATTGTAACTATGGGGAGCCCAGGGCGGAGGCTTGCACCTCTTGGTCTGCTGCTGATAAGTTTTGTCTTGTCGGTCAGCTGGGCATCTGCCGCCTCAACTGATGTTGCGTGGCGGATGCTACAGCGTGATTCTCAAAGGTCTGGCCTTGTGGATGGTGTCGGGCCTGTGATTCCTGACGTCTTGTTTGAGTTTGAGACAGCGTATTGGGTCCGATCATCCTGTGTCGTGGCTCCGGATGGTTCAGTCCTTGTCGGAAGCTATATGGGCATGTTCTACTGTCTCGAACCAGACCTTAGGACCACGCCTAGGTGGTGGGTGGATTTGGGCAGCGACATTGAGGGGACACCCTGCCTTGCCCCAGAGGGCATAGTTTACGTGCCAACGATGGACGGGCGCCTTATCTGCATTGACACAAATACGTCAAGCGGGAGCCTGGTGGAGATCAAGTGGACATACCAGGGCCCTGCATCTCTCAAGACATCGCCGTGCCTCATGCCGGACGGCGCCGTCGTGGCGACCTTCTCGGACGGCACATTGGTTGTCCTCGAGCGAGATGGCAACGTTCGCTGGACCTTCTCATCTCAGGGCGGTTTTGAGGCATCACCCGCGATAGCTCACGACGGGACAGTCATAGTCGCTGACGGCGAGGGCCGGGTAACGGCGCTGAGCAGACAGGGCTCCGTTCGCTGGACTTATGATACCCTCAGCACGGTTCTATCGTCGCCCACGACCCATCTTGATATGGTCTATGTCGTCAGCTATGACGGAGTCGTCCATGCCCTTTCGCTGGCCGATGGCTCGCCGATTTGGACGTTTAAGACCGGATACCTGAACACCGGTTCGTCCCCGGCGGTCGATTCAGACGGCACGCTGTATTTCGGCACGCAAGAGGGGACCTTCTTTGCGTTGTGGCCCTACGGTGCAGAGAAGTGGCGATTTACTGCGGCCGGCGAGATTCAGAGTTCACCCGCGGTGGATGCTGATGGGAAGGTATATTTTGGCTGTTCGGACTATTGTCTTTACTGTCTCGACAGGGAGGGGGACTTGCTCTGGACTGAGCGGACCAGGGGCAAGATCACGTCGTCGCCGGCTATCGGCCCGGCGGAGCCTTTCGTTGACGGGAACGGCAACGGGGTCTGTGACGGCGACGAGACGTTCGAGGACGTCAATTTCAATGGGCAGTGGGACGGGAACTGTGTTTATGTTGGCTCCTGGGACCGGACTGTCATCGTTGTGGGGCAGAAGATCGATGCGGTTCCGCGGCTTTCAGATGGCTATGTTTCCCCCGAGGAGGGCGACGTGTCCACCGTTTTCACGTTCTCTGTTGGCTACTTTTCGGACCCCAGTAGCGAGCCCAAGACGACGTGGGTTGTGATAGATGGCAGCCCCTATGATATGGCGCTGTACAGGGAGGACTACTACGGGCCAGGCATCGATGAATACCGCTTTGAGACGCAGCTTCCAGTGGGCAACCATAATTTCTACTTCGCCTTTTGCGATGCGGACGGAGACAGCGTGAGGCTGCCGACCGATGGCTCAATCGACGGGCCCTCTGTCAAGCCAGACAATAGACCGCCCATTCTCCTTGCAGGTTTCGTCTCGCCTGCTTCAGCCACTCTCGGTTCAACTTTCACGTTTACAGTGGATGTAACAGACCCAGATACGGACGTGATAACGGGCGTCTATCTCGTGCTCAACGGCCCTGGGATGACTGAGCCAGCGGTCTATCTCGTGCAGGATTTCGTTGCCTCGACCACGCATGACGGCTACTACACGTTCAGGAAAGGGCTTGTCCTCGATCACGTGGGCGAATACGAGTACCTCTTTGGGGCTATCGATTCCCGCGATGGGGTCGGCGTCCTGCCACCAGAAGGCTGGTATCATGGCCCAACTGTTACGCCGTGCACAAGTCCATGGCCGATGTATCGGCAGAATCGCAATCACACTGGGCTATCGGTCCTGGAGGGACCCTACATCTACACACTGCGGTGGGCGGGCAGGACCGGCGGCGGGATCGTCTCCTCTCCGTGCATTGGAGCCTCGGGCAATATATACGTTGGCTCGCTCGATGGCTCGCTCTACGCCTATTCTCGGGACGGTGTCCCGCTCTGGAGCTATGCAACCGGGGACAAGATCGCCTCCTCGCCTGCAGTTGGGTATGAGGATGTGGTTTACTTCGGCTCTGATGACGGCTACCTGTATGCTGTCCGGGATGGAACGCTCATGTGGCGAACGCAGATGGACGGGAAGGTCAGGTCCTCACCGGTAATGGGAACGGGCGGCGCTATTTACGTTGGCTGCAACGATGGGCGCCTCTACGCGCTGGACAAGGACACCGGCGCGGTGCAGTGGCGCTATAACATAGGGGCTTGGATCAATTCATCGCCCGCAGTCTGGAGGCTGCCCGATAGGGACATAATCTACGTTACTGCGATGGACGGCAACCTTTACGCAGTGCACAACCTCGACGCCGGCGGCGTCTATTGTCTCAAGATGTTCCATACTGGTCACTGGATAACGTCGTCTCCATGCGTTGGGCCCGACGGGACGATCTACTTCGGCTCCAACGACGGTAACATCTACGCAATCGATCCCGAGGGCAACCTGCAGTGGTCATACCCAACGAACAGCTGGGTGCGCTCGTCTCCCGCTATCGACAAGGACGGAAACGTTTACGCGGGTTCGCTTGACCACCATCTATACTGCCTCGATTCTGAGGGCGAGCTTAACTGGATGGTCGATCTCGGCGACCAGATCATAGGCTCATGTGCGCTCGACGCGAGAGGTTATGTCTATGTTGGCACGAATTACACCACTACCGAGGGCGGCAAGGAGTTCTGCCTGGACAGGGAAGGCAACATTGAATGGGTATTCCAGACCAGCGACGCTGTCAACTCATCCCCCGCGATTGGCGATGGCAACATGGTCTATTTTGGGAGCCTGGACTGGAATCTCTACGCATTTGGCGGCCGCGATGAGCAGGCGC
>QMNL01000188.1 GCA_003647755.1 Candidatus Coatesiibacteriota bacterium | reverse complement strand
GCTATGTTCAGCCCTTTCAGGGCTGTTTTCCTTTTCTTCTTTGGCGTTGATCCGTAGGTTGCACCTACGGCTACTCACGTTCATCCCCTTACGGGGATGCAGGAAGAACGCTTCAGTTGAGCAAGCCCGGGCACGATTACGAAAACTCCTCTGGCCTCCCGGAGCTTGACGAGGTCTTGCCCCTCAAACAGGATTGTGCCAGCACCGATCTTTGCCCCGGGCGGGAGCAATCTCATTATCGCGAGCAAGAGCATCGTCTTGCCGCAGCCAGCCCCCCGGCGATGCCCAGCGACCCCATGGGCGGCAGGCTTATATCAAGACCTCGTGTGGGTCGAACTATATGACCCCTCGTGAGTATTTGGGTCTCAAGACCTTTGGTCTCCAACAGCGCCTGCATTCCAGCTCCGATGATGCTTTCTGTATGCCCTCACCGTTACACAACGATGATGGAGCGGAAGCTGCCGAATACAAGTTTAAGCGAGCACCCAAATAGATTATCCACCAAGTTCACCAACACACGAGAAAAAGGTCAGGACGCCTCGGTCGTTGGCGCCATTCGTGGATTCCGCAGGCACCACAGCTGAGGCAGGAGAATAAGGCCCACGCAGGTTACTATGGCGGATAAATGACAGCCGAAGACCGGGCACCGAGGTTAGACACGTCCAAGTTTTCTGCAGTGCCCTCGGAGGAAGCGGACGAGGACGATCTCCAGCTAATCCCGCTGACGTTTATTACGCTGCTTAAGACCACAACACTAGAAGCTGCGAGACGCGGGCGTTCTGCTTGATTCTGATGCCGACCGAGGGCACCAAGAGCGGCACGATGATTCTCTCGATTTCTCCAACGAGAAGCTGAACCGCGTGCGAGGCGCCGTTGCGAGTGATGCGCGGGGATGGGAGCAGGAGCCCAATGGCGTCTTCGGGCAGCGACACAGATTCGTTCAGCTCGAGAAGATATGTTCCCTGCTTCAGGTCCCACCAGCCGTATTTGTCCTCTGGCGACAGCTTCGCAGCGGGAATAGCCTCTCTTCCCGGTTCAGAGTATTCGCTGCCGCCAAAATCGACCGAGCCGCCGGAAGTTGGCCGGAAGACCTGACGGGCCGTGAGATGAACTGAATCAGGCTCAATCTGCTTGGGCAGGTAAGTAGCGGCTGACACAAGCGCAGCTATCTCTTCACCGTTGAGAAAATGTGCCATGAGCGTGCGTCCTTTTCCTTACGTTGTGCAGCGCCTTCAGGGCTGACAGGTGGTCTTGCGGCCTGTGATCCGTAGGTTGACACCTACGGCTATTTGTGTCGCTCCCTTTCAGGGAGCCAAAGGACTCCAGCCATCAACCACCAATTTGCCTTCACATAAGGCTTCAGCGAACAAGCTGCCAACGGTCAACCGCCAACCTAGCTGGCTAGCTCGTAGCCCTTCTTCACCGCTCTGATATTCAGGTCGAGGAACTCCTTCTTCTTGGCGAAGTTCTCCTTGACAACATCCAGGATTGTGTCGAACTTAACGACCTTCGTGAGCGCGACATAAGCGCCAAGCGCGACCATATTGGCCGCCTTGCCGTTGCCCAGCTCGAGCGCAATGTCGTTGGCCGGCACGGTCTCAATGCGTATATCAGTTCTATCCGACGTTGTATCGATCAGCGAGCTGTTGATGAGCAACAACCCGTCAGGACTGACCCTGGGCCCGAATTTAGCCAACGAGGGCTTGTTCATCACGACGACCGTATTCGGTGAATCGATGATTGGAGAGCCGATCGGATCCTCTGAAACCACTACTGTGCAGTTGCACGTCCCACCACGCATTTCGGGACCATAAGACGGTATCCAAACGACCTCCTTGCCCTCCTTCAAGCCAGAGAGAGCGAGAAACTTACCGAACAGGAGAACCCCCTGTCCACCAAAACCTGCCACTATTAACTCTGTAGTCAATTGACCTCACCAAACTCTCAAAATGTGGTTCTGCGATTCCTCAACATCGAAGCTTAATTCTTAGATTCGTCACCATTTGGGCTTTTGAAGACCCCAAGCGGATAATACGGCACCATTTCTTTCTCGATCCACTTCTGAGCCTCCACGGGCGTCATGCCCCAATTGGTCGAGCAGGAGGAGAGAACCTCCACGAACGTGAAGCACCTATTGGCTATCTGCAGCTCGAAGGCCTTCTTGATCACCTTTTCCGCATTCACAATCTCTCTAGCGGAGTGCATCGACACCCTTGCTATGAACGCCTCGGTCTTGAGGCTTGAGAGAAGCTCACAGACCCGTATCGGCCACCCGATAGAGTTTACATCGCGACCGTAGGGTGTGGTTGTGGTTACCTGGCCCGGCATCGTTGTCGGAGCCATCTGGCCACCTGTCATCCCATATACGGTGTTGTTGATGAAGATCACGGTGATCTTCTCGCCCCGATTGCAGGCGTGCACTATCTCCGCAGTCCCGATCGAGGCAAGGTCCCCGTCGCCCTGATAAGCGAAGATAATCAGGTCTGGGCGGGCACGCTTCGCTCCAGTTGCAACCGCTGGTGCACGGCCATGAGATGCCTCAAAAAAGTCGCAGTTGAAGTAGTTGTACGCCAGAACCGAGCAGCCGACCGGCGCGATGCCGACCGTGCGCTGCTGAATTCCCAGATCATCGATGCACTGCGCAATAATCCTGTGAACTATCCCGTGAGGGCAGCCCGGACAATAGTGCGTCGGAACATCAGCGAGCGATTTAGGTCTCTTGAAAACTACCTTTCCCATACCTTGTCCACCTCCTCACCGTTTCTTATCCTTTCAACCTGGCGCAGAACCTCTTCCGGCGAAGGGACTATCCCGCCAGTCCGGCCGTAGAAATGGATTGGCCTCGACCCCTCGAGCGCGATCTTGACGTCGTCGAGCATTTGGCCCGTGGACATCTCCACGCAGAATACCATTTTCGCCTTCTGAGCCGCGTCGGATAACTGCTTGTAGGGATAGGGAAAGACCGTTATCGGTCTGAAAAGCCCCACCGAAACGCCTCGTTTCTTCAGCAGTTCTATCGTCGTCTTGCAGATCCTCGCCATAGAACCATACGCAACGATGAGAACGTCGTACTCGCCCTCGCAATTAAACTGCTCCCAGCGAAGCTCGTCCCTGGCCATCGCATCGTACTTCGCCTTGAGCTCCCAACTGTTCGCCTCGAGCTCCAACGGGTCGAGATACAACGAGTTGATGATGCTCTTCTTCTTGCCCGGCACAAGACCAGTCGCAGCCCAGGTCTTCGGCGGAAGGTCCTTCGACTTCGGCCTATCCTTAAACTCAACAGGCTCCATCATCTGCCCAAGCATCCCGTCGCCCAAGATCATCACGGGATTCCTGTACTTGTCTGCCAAATCGAAAGCATCCACTATCAGGTCGGCCGCCTCCTGCACCGTCGAAGGCGCAAGCACAAGCAGCCTGAAATCCCCGTGACCCAACCCTTTAGTCGCCTGTAGATAGTCCGACTGTGCAGGCAATATCCCACCTAACCCAGGCCCCCCACGGACCATGTTAAGCACAACCACCGGAAGCTGCGCCCCGGCGATGTAGGACAAGCCCTCCGCCATCAGACTTATGCCAGGACTCGAAGACGACGTGAAGACCCGCTCGCCAACACCGGCCGCTCCATACAGCATGTTGCTGGCTGCGACCTCGCTCTCTGCCTGAAGGTAACAGCCTCCAACCTCCGGTAGCCGCCTAGAGAGATACTCAGGGATCTCCGACTGCGGAGTAATCGGATACCCGAAGAAGAGCTTGCAGCCGGCGCGTATCGCACCCTCCGCAAGCGCTTCATTACCTTTCATTAGCACTTTTGCCATATCAGACCTCTCATCTGTTTAACGATAAACATAACACGTGTAGTCCATCCACAACCTACCTCTCCACCTCAATAGCAGCATCTGGGCAGGACTTCGCGCAAAGCGCACACGCAATGCAGTTCTCGATATGAGCAACCTCAGCGTAAAAATAACCCTTGCTGTTGATCTTGGTGGACATGGCAAGAACCTGTTTCGGGCACGCCGCCACGCACAACTCGCAGCCCTTGCAGCGCTCCCTGTCAATAGTTACCTTTGGCATCGCTCCCTCTTGTTATATAATTGTTCATCCTGCTGTCGTTGTCCCACTGAGTTCCCAGGGCAGCAAGACGTGTCTTGTTAGCGCGAAAATCGGTGCCGAGAAAGAGGACCTGTCAAGCTCCTTGGCGACCGACTTCTCCACAGAAACGAACCTTACATTAACGGCCAGCCTCTTGGCAAGAGACTCCGCAACGTTATAGCCTGCCAGCACCATCTCCGGTGTCGTCTTGTCCAACAGATGAGTGTTGGACACAATCCCTGTAACCTGAAGACCAGACGCACCTTCTATCTTCCGCAGGACACTCTCCGCGCTCTCCACATCTCCCGTGAAAGGCCGATTAACGTTAAGTACAACCAGCAGATCGTACTCAATCTCATCAGAACTCTCGAACAGAGAGCCGAGCACACGGCTTCCTGCCGCCTCACCCCCAACATCGAGCACCACAGAAGCGCTGGCATCGTGCACCGCGCCCGCAACGCTGGGCAGAATGATCGGCAAGTCCGCCCACGTCTGCTCGCCGGAAGGAGCTATCAGCTCGATGCCTGCTGCCAGAAGAACGCCGGCAGCCTCACGGGTCCTGAAATATGGATTGACGATATCAAGGTCGACGATCTTGACCCGCTGTTCATAGCGCCTCAGCGCCAACACGAAATTGAGCGCCACCTCCGTCTTGCCGCTTCCGTAATCACCCACGAAAACGGTCAACCTCTTCCTGTCGCGAAGCACAACATCATCCATGATTTACAACCTTATATAATTCAGTAAGAAAGGCAAATACTTTTATGTCAGACAG
>QMNL01000187.1 GCA_003647755.1 Candidatus Coatesiibacteriota bacterium | reverse complement strand
TGAACATAGCCCTATGGAGGGGGTGTTCGACCCCTTCAGGGTAGCGAAGAATACCATTGTGAACCAATCCCGTAGGTTGCACCTACGGCTACTATTGTAGTCCCCCTTCGGGGAACTGAAACCCAGCATCACGTTAATCCTAGTTCCACTTTTGCTCTTCACCAAAACTAAGACCCACAGCCAACAACACAACACTCCTTAATCAAAAAATACGAAAACTCCTGACCAGCAATGAAAGCGGCGTCGAGCCGCCGCACTCCAAAGGGCCAGAACCATCTCCGTCAATCTGATTATCGGGGCTGGCCAAGTTCTCTCATTCCATCTTCAGGTGCTTCACGGCATCACTTTAGCTTTATACGGCTTGGCGGCCGAAACGAATTCGTCAATGCGATGAACAGGCTGCACAGAATCGGCAGCGGACAGTTTGCAGACCGCAGGTTGGGAGAGTGGACTGCGCTGGGGGAGCTTATGTGGGCGGTCGAAGACCCACTCACAGAGCCTGCCTCGGGTCAGGCAGAATCGGTGAGCTCGATTTTCGAGCGCTCGCAGGACAGCCGGCTCAAAAGGCGAACGCCTGGTGCTCCACTGATTAAGTGTAGGCCATCAGCGTGTCTGCCAATCCGGACACGCGGATCTTCTCGAGCGCGGCCTTCTCAATCTGCCTGATCCGCTCCCTGGTCAGGTTCATCGCTTGACCGACCTGTCGCAGGGAGTGCGGATGCCCATCCTTAAGCCCATTCCTGAGCTCTATTACCAGCTTTTCCTTCTCGGTCAAGACGTCGAGGGCCTTGTCAAGCCCGTCAGCGATCTCGCGCTCCTCGATGTAGCGTTCAGGTTTGTCGGATGATGGATTTGGCAAGACATCGATCAGATTGAGCTCGTTTTCGTTGTCTGCATCGGTAAACAACGGAATGATCGAGTAATGGGAGTAACCTGCTACCTCCTCGACCTTCTGCTGGCTGACGCCAAGCACGTCCGCTATCTCCGACTCCGTCGGGGCGCGGCCGAGCTTCTGCTGGAACGCAACCGCAGTGGTCGAGATACGGTTTGAGAAGTCGAAAATGTGGCCAGGTAGTCGGATCGTTCTGCCCTGGCGCTCGATCGACTTGATGATGGCGTGCCTGATCCAGAACGCGGCATACGTCGAGAACCTCGTCCCACGGTGATACTCGTACTTCTCCGTGGCACGCATCAGTCCCATGTTCCCCTCCTGCACCATATCCTCGAACGGGACGCCCGCGTTGATGTAGTGCTTTGCAATGGAAACCACCAGCCGAAGGTTCGACCGAACGAGCTGGGACTGCGCACTCCGCCAGATCTGCAGCCCATTGCGAATGCGCTCCGCGACCGGCCTGATCTTGTGATAGGGCAGACCGAAGGTCTTTAATGCCTCTCTCTCGGCGGCTGCTCTCGCGCCGGAGCGGCGCTCGCCCCTGGAGGACAAAAACTCGTGCTCGACGTCTTCAACGTCGTCCCCCAACCCCACAGAATCCAAGAAACTGACGACCGCATCGGCCATTTGCGTGATGAACGAATCCTGCAACGGAATCTGGGAGACCAACTTCGAGACCCTCCCCCGGACGCGATCAATCGCCTGGGGCGAAGCCTCGTCCAGAGAGCCGTCAATGTAATCATCGATCAAATGGACATATCGCTCTGCCTCGTGATTGAACTTCTTCAGAAGGTCCAACACCGCTAAATTGCGGTCGGCCAGCTCGTCCCCACACTCAAAACTGTCGAGGTCCACGATCTCACGAACGGTCATCTCGCCAGCCCGAAGACGATTGACAGCTTTGTAAAACGGGATCAGCTCAATCCCGCTTTCGAGAACTGTCTCTCGAACCACCCGCCGGCCCAACGCCATCTCTCTGCCCAGCTCGGCCTCCTCCTCGTGAGTCAGAAGAGATTCGTCAGCGAGGCTCGATAAGTAACGCACGAAGCCATCCCTCCCAGACGTTCCACTATCCGTTTCGCGATGGATTCTTCGATCGCCATCGCCGAAATCTTTAAGCGCACACGGCTCGGGCGCCTCGTCCACGATGCAGGACTTCGGTTCCTCAGGGTCGAAGTCTTCGGAGATGATCTCTAACGTTACTTCTGGGCTGAAGTTCTGCGTCGTGGAGACCTTTTGCTTGCCTCGCGGCCTTCTACTCTTTCCCATCTGTCGCACTTCCCTTCCTGTCCTTTTCGGTTTCACATTAGACATCTGATATTTCCTCTACTTATAGAGAAGCAGGTTGCGGGCCATATCTTCTCCAAATCCATCACCTGCCCCAATCATCCCTGTAAACGGCTTGTCCCGGTTGTAGGCTGAGCCGGGCTGCCGAGCAGTGCCTCTAAGTCGCCCTGAGAAGCGCTCGATTTCCGAACACTCCGGCTGGAGCCTGGGCAGTTTGCAGCGCCACTCCAAATCCACTGGTAGTGTGTATGACGACCATCAATGTCATCCGGGCTGGCGAACCGTATTGACCAAGCCAATCCAAGCGGTTAAGATTTGGCCACTTTCTCGCTAAATCGGTAGTAACGGCTATTTTATTTCGGAGGAAAAATGAGACCATCTCAGCGTGTTCTGAATATGCCCACCTATGTTTTCGCCGCAGTTGATGAGGTGAAGTTTGCCCTGATGAAGAAGGGCATTGACGTAATTGATTTCGGAATCGGCAACCCAGATCGCCGCCCGCCTGACTACATGATCGAGGCGCTGCACCGCGCGATAGATGATGTTCAGCACCAGAATCATCGCTACTCTCAGTTCATGGGCCTCATCGAGCTGCGAGAAGCGGTGGCCAATTGGTATAAGCGGCGGTTTGGCGTCGTTCTCGATCCGGAGACGGAGATTCTGCCACTCGTTGGCTCCAAAGAGGGGCTATTGGCGCTTTATATGGCCTATCTTGACAAGGGCGATACGGCGCTCATCCCGTCTCCATGCTATCCGGCGCATATAGGTGCTGCGCGCGCTGTCGAGGCAGATATTGTGGATATGCCTCTGTTGGAGGAGAACGGCTTCTTGCCTGACCTCGGGACGATTGATCACAACGTCGCCAGCCGCGCAAGGATTTTGCTCTTCAACTACCCCAACAACCCAACCGGGGCGATCGAGACGCGTGAATTTTACGAGCAGGTGTTGGAGTTCGGTGTCAAAAATGACATCCTTCTGGTGTCTGACATTGCCTACTCGGAGCTGTCGATGGAGCCCGGCTATGTTCCGATGAGTTTTCTGGAGCTTGCTGATGCCAAGAAATACGCTGTCGAGTTTTATTCCTGCTCCAAGTCCTACAACATGCCCGGGTGGCGTGTGGGCTTTATGGTTGGCAACAGCGAGGTCATAGCCAACACGCTGAAGATAAAGACGACGAAGGATTTTTCTATATTCCTTGCTATTCAGCGGGCTATCACCGAGATACTCAATGAACAACAAGATTTCGTAAAACAGAATGCGGCGATGTATCGCAAGCGCCGGGACGTGCTGGTGGATGGGCTTCGGTCGATCGGCTGGAACGTCTCTCGACCGAAGGCGGCGATGTATCTTTGGACGCGCATCCCAGAGAGCTTCTCCGACTCGATGACTTTCGCCAAGGAGTTGGCGCAGCGGACCGGCGTGATTGTCTCGCCGGGCAGCGGTTTCGGCAAGTATGGCGAGGGATATGTGCGCATGGCGCTGGTGGTCGAGGAGGACAGGATGAGAGAGGCCGTCCAGCGCATAGCCGATTCTGGCATACTCCAGTAAGGGAGGTCGAACAAGAGGTTGGCTAGTTACTTTGGCAATCCTCAATTGGCGGTCAATGGTGAAGGCTGACGCCGCAACGCTTGAATTGTTTGGAGTCTCACCCGCGAGTGAGGATACACGCCCGCAGAAAGGCGCGACCTCGGAGAGGCTCCCGAGGCTTGATCTTGCGGGCCAGCTAAGACAGCGGGTTTTGCCGTTTTGCAGGCTGGGTGCCGGAGAGATATGGGAAGACCCTCTGAACGGCCATAGGGTGGGTGTGCTGGATGCGTCAAACCCGGATGATGTCAGGAAGATCGCGGGCAGCGCGAAGGCACAACTGGTCATCAATGACCCTCCCTACAACGTTGTAGTCGGTAACGCAAACACCACCTCATTGTTCAAAGTGTCATTAGACGAATACCTGCGCTTTTCCGAAAAATGGGTTCAAAATGCGATTAGTGTTATGGCAAATGACTCACATCTATATGTCTGGATAGGTGCCGACTACAAGCAGGGCTTTCAGCCTCTTCCGGATTTCCTTCTTCTGATGAGGGGATTTTCGGAGCTGAAGCCCAGGAATATGATAACTCTGCGGAATCAGAGGGGGTATGGGACACAGAAAAACTGGATGTGGGTTAGGCAGGAATTGCTGTATTACACCAGAGGCAATCCACCATTTGACGTAAACGCCGCATACACAGATATACCAAAGCTTGTGAGGGGCTATTACAAGGAAGTCGGGGGAAGAATCACGGAGAACCTTGAACGAGGCAAATCGAGATTCATCAGGGCCGGCAATGTTTGGGTGGACGTCCAGCAGGTTTTTTACAGGATGCAAGAAAACGCGCCGGGATGCTATGCCCAGAAGCCGTTGAAGGCCATCGAGCGGATAGTGCAGGCTAGTAGTTCCGCAGGGGACCTGGTATTCGATTTCGTCGCTCATTCTGGCACATCGCTGCTTGCTGGCGAAAAACTGGGGAGAAGAGTTTTTACGTTCGATTTGGACCCAGTATTCGCTGAGATTACCATTAGGAGATTGGAGCATTACAGGGCGACCGGCAAGACGGGATGGCAGTGGAGAAGTCCCTTCCCGGAGCTGGAAAACGGGCGCGATTTCGATTCTTACAGAGTCAATCCATCTGAAATTGGTGAGAAGGTAATCGAGAAGGGGACAACAAAATGATCCAGCCGAGCATCAGAGGAGCCAACATGCAGACCGCAAGAGCGATAGTCG
>QMNL01000186.1 GCA_003647755.1 Candidatus Coatesiibacteriota bacterium | reverse complement strand
AGAAGCTCTTGAAGCAGGCCGAGCGGGCGAAATTGGCCGGCAACCGCTGATATAAAAGGTAGGCCGTGGGTCGATGAGGCGTTGTCGATGACTGTGCGAGGCAGTTCGAGTGGCGTATCGACGAGGGCAGCGAGCCAGACCTACCACCTGATGAAGGGCGGAGAGCCTCCGCTCCCGGAGCTTCTTTCGCCTGCCAACGAACTGCCACGGCTTGCACGTGCCGAGCTCGCCTCCGACGCCGCCGCGCACCCTATTGGCCCATGGCACGGGGGCGGAGGCTTTCCGCCAGATTGCAGTCGCTACTGCAATTCAACGCCTCCGCTGACGTAGGTGCTCGCCGTCACCGTCCCTCCGTTGGACAGACCATCAGCCTCAAAATAGCTGTAGTTAGATCGGCTTATCGAGAAGTTAGGCATCCACAAGCCGAACAAGCCCGATGACGCCGGTAACTGACTCAATATGTTGGCCGGAATCTGCCCCTCGCCATCATCCTCGAATACGCACGAGCAGGTAGTAACGGTCTTCGGCATCATTGTGGACATGTCGATGTCGTACGTGCTGATGGTAACGTAAACCTCGCCGGAGCCATCGCCGTTCCACTGGACGTCGAGGTTCTGACTCCTGTCGATGACAGGGCTTGCGTCCAGCTGGGGCTGATATAGCTCCAACACGTTCGGAGCGTTAACCGAGGCCTGGAAGCTCCCCACGTCCGGGCCGCCGTAACCCGTGAAGGAGTAAGTATTACCGCCGACGTAGTCTGCTTCTTGAAGCTCGCGTCCCGGCTGATACATTATCATGCCCATATTGGCGTTCTTCTGCAGCTCGATGTTCCCCTGCGGGCTCCCCTGCATGTCGATCTTCGCCCCGGCGTCCAACCACTTCAGGCTTCCTGGGTTCGTGCTACCTTCCCAGTCAGTCTTCGTAACCTCACAACCCTCAACCAGGGGCAACGTAGAGTTTCTCTTGGAGCTCCGGCTCTCCACGAAGACTCCGGAAGCAGATACGCTCGTGCTCCATTTGTGAGAGAAAGAGCTTTCGAAACTCTTATGCCAGACGACAGCCACGCTACCTATTGAGCCCTCCGAGCTGCCTTGCTCGTTCACTGTGAACGGAGCAAAGGAGATATCTCCGATGAAGTTCAAGGTCCACGGCTCCGTAAATGCGGCTGCGAAGAGGTAATTGCCAGCCGCGTTCAGCGGGAAATCGCCGACCGTGTAGGTCCCGAGCACTGCTGGTCCGAAGGTGAACCCCTGCGGCAACGTTATATCCCGAAACAGCGGCGTAAAGTCGGTCAACCAGCTTGGTATTTCGTAGATGGCGCCGCTCGGAGCTACGATCGCGAAGTGGACATCCACGTTGATGGTCGGCCCGTAGTTATCGGCCTGGACCGAGAGGTCCACGGTATCCTGACCCATGACCCCTGATGACGAGCTCGTGGTTATTGTGAGCGATAGGTCTTGCGCAAACGCGCCGCCCGCGACAAGGCAGAGCACCGCGACGACAAGGAGCAACTTTGCGAGTCTGCTATCCATTTTTGTCTCCTTTTGAGAATCAGTGGATATTAAAGGCTAAAGAGATTTTTCGATATGTTACGTCAACGAGAACCAGCACGTCAACCCACTGTGCCCCCCAGGAGACGTTCACCTCGAGTCTCGTGCCCTTGCGCCAATTACAGGCACGCGACGAGAGGAGTCTTTGATAGGAGATTGAACCCGTGCAGTCATAAGGGCTACATACCCAATACTTTCGGCAGATTCTCCAGCATGTCTCTTGTCATGGCGTCCAGGTCATATTCAGGTTCCCAGCCCCACTCTTCCCTGGCCGCAGAGTCGTCGAGGGATCTCGGCCAAGAATCGGCGATTGCCTGTCTGAAATCAGGCTCATACGTTACCTTGAAGTCGGGCTTATACTGCCTGATCGATTCGGCGAGCTCCCCAGCGCTGAAGCTCATCGCGGTGATGTTGAAGTCCGAATGATGTTTGAGTTTGCTCAAGTCTGCCTCGGCCAGGTCCATGATTGACTTGAGAGCATCGGGCATATACATCATCGGCAAGACGGTGTCCTCCTTCACGAAGCAGGTGTAGGGCTTACCCTCTGCCGCTGCGCGATACATCTCGACCGTGTAGTCAGTCGTGCCTCCGCCCGGAGGCGTCTTGTAGCTGATGATGCCGGGATACCTCAGCCCGCGCACATCGAGGCCGTATTTGTAGAAGTAGTAGTCGCAGAGGAGTTCTCCGTGGACCTTTGAGATGCCATACATCGTCTTCGGCTTGAGAATGGTCTCGTTGGGCGTGTTATCACGAGGCGTTTCGGGCCCGAACACGGCTATCGAGCTTGGGATGAGCACTCTCTCGAGCTTCAGCTCGCGGGCTATCTCGAGCACGTTGATGAGCCCATCGTTATTGACACGATAGGCCAACATCGGCTTCTGCTCGCCCGTGGCGGAGAGTATCGCAGCCATCAGGTATATCGTGTCTATCCGATATTTTTGGACCATGGCCTTCATCTCGTCGTAGTTGAGGACGTTACTGAACTCAAAGGGGCCCGAGTTGCGCAGCTCCTCGCTCGGCTTTGTCTTGCGCCCGACAGCTACCACGTTGTCGTTGCCAAATTTCTCTCTCAGCGCCATAGTCAATTCCGAGCCGATCTGACCGGCAGCGCCGATAACCATGATTCGCTCCATCATTTCCTCCGGAACACGTTGTCTATTATGTTAGCGGCCAATGACCTCCCCCTTCGAGAGGTTGGCAGCGGGGATTACCAGCTTATTTTACTGGAGCAGTATTCTGATTCTCTTGGGGGTTGTCAACATCGATTCCATCACGATGCAACTTGTGCCTCCGGGTGGGAACCTGTTGGGCACGGTCATCGCGACTGGGGAGCGAAGAGGCGGGTGTTCTAAAGCCTCCACTCATTAGGCCATTGGTTAAAAACAACATGATTTATCCTGGCATGCCGCAGCCTACTTCTAAACGGGATCGCGACTGCGACGCCGAAGGCCAGGCCACCCATGTGCGCAAACCATGCAACGCCGCCGGGACTGGGCGAGGCGAGGCTGGCCATACCCATTATCAGATTGATCGCCACGAATAAGCCGATGAGTGTCCATGCGGGAAGATACACAACAGTAATGAAAATGAATATCCAGACAAGCGTTTTGACTTTGGCGTGGGGAAAGAACACGAGGTAAGCGCCTAAGACGGCGGCGACTGCCCCGCTTGCTCCGATCATGGGGACATTGGAGGTGGGGTTGAAGAGCACGTGCGTGAAGGAGGCCAGAAGTCCGCCGGTAAGGTAGAACATCAGGTAGAGGCCGTGCCCCATCACGTCTTCCACGTTGTCGCCATATATCCAGAGGTAGAGCATGTTGCCGGCGATGTGGAGTATGCCTGCGTGCATGAACATAGAGAGAAAGAGGGTCAGAATTGGAGAGACGCCCATGACTGCCTCGGCAGGATGCAGCAGTGCGACCGGCCTGAGTCCGAAGTTGAGCACGCTGTAGCCGGGCCTGACCGTGAAGTCGATGTAGGTCTGCCCGAGAAACATGGCCGCATTTGCGGCGATAATCGCTACCGTGACGTAGGGAAAGGAGTTGGTCGGGTTGATATCCTTGTATGGGAGGATCATCTCCGAATCGCTCCAGTGTGGGGCGCCATGGCTGCTTGGCTGACAGCCAGCGGTGGCACACGGCACATGGATCGCAGACTCGCCCTGCTCGGCCGACGGTTCATAATTTTCTTAGAAGATGTGGTATTTGACGATAAGTCCCGCTACGACAATGCTGACCATGCTCATTAGTTTAATGAGTATGTTGAGGCTTGGGCCCGATGTATCCTTGAACGGGTCACCGACTGTGTCGCCTATGATTGTGGCCTTGTGCGTGTCGGAGCCTTTGCCACCCAGGTGGCCCTCTTCGACGAACTTCTTGGCGTTATCCCACGCTCCACCGGCGTTTGCCATGAAGATGGCTATGGCAAAGCCCGCGCACAACGCTCCGGCCAAAAGGCCCATAACGCCGGGGACGCCGAGGATGAGGCCAACCGCTATCGGGGCTATGATAGCCATCAAGGATGGCAGTATCATCTCGCGTTGGGCACCCTTGGTCGCGATCTGAATGCAACGTGTGTAGTCGGGCACGGCCTTGCCCTCGAGGATGCCCTTGATCTGACGAAACTGCCGGCGCACCTCCTCTACCATCTTGCCAGCGGCCCGGCCAACGGCTTTCAAGGTCATTCCACAGAATGCCAGAGCAAGCATTGCTCCGAGAAAGAGCCCGACCAGAACGCGAGGATTCATAAGGTGGACCTGGTAGTGATCCATGAAGTTCTCTATTGTCGCGCTCATCAGCGGCACCTGGCCGTGCATGAGCGTGAGCGACTCTTGTCCCAACCGATGGAGTCCGGCTCTGATCTCCTCGACATAGGAGGCGAGAAGAGCAAGAGCAGTTAGAGCGGCTGAACCGATGGCGAAGCCCTTGCCGGTCGCGGCCGTGGTGTTTCCCAGGCTGTCCAGAGCGTCGGTTCTCTTGCGGACGAAATCGGGCTGCCCAGTCATCTCGGCGTTTCCGCCAGCGTTGTCCGCGACTGGGCCGTATGCGTCGCTGGCAAGCGTGATACCGAGCGTGGAGAGCATTCCAACTGCGGCGATACCGACGCCATAAAGGCCCATTGCCATATTGCTGAATCCGCCAGTCGCGGCGTATGCGGCCAGCGTCCCGGTCCCAACCGCCAGCACGGGGATAATAGTGGAGAGCATGCCAGTTCCTAAACCCTCGATTATCACCGTGGCGGGACCTGTCTTGCCCTGCATTGCCACATGCCTCGTCGGCCCATAGACATTTGACGTGAAGTATTCAGTGGACTTGCCGATGATGGTTCCGACGGCCAGGCCAATGACTACCGCGAAGAAGACGCCGAAATGGTTCGGCATGAGAAGCCAGACAGT